>CAKTKV010000007.1 GCA_934572355.1 uncultured Oscillospiraceae bacterium | reverse complement strand
GCTGGGGACGGACATCGGCGTCGGCGTGACCGGGCTTGCAGGCCCTGACGGCGACGGCGTGCACGAGGTCGGCACGGTGTTTGTCTCCCTCGCGGTCGAGGGCGAGACCTTTGTCAAGGAGCTGCACATGGGCGCTATGCGCACACGCAGCTTCATCCGCCGTATGGCGGGCAACCACATCTATGACATGATGCGTCGCTGGCTCAGTGGGATAAATGTTATGTAAACCAACAATGTTTAAATATTAAAACAGCTCTGACTCAGACCGAAAGGCCTGAGTCAGAGCTGTTTCATAGCTTTTCTATCGCAAAGCGCATGACGAAGAAGTTGAGCGTCATGGTGATCGGGGTCACGATGATCTTGGACAGAATAGCGGAGTATTTGACGATCAACGCGGCGGAGATATACGTCGTTATGAGGACGTTTATCTTCGCGAGCAGTAGCGATATGAGAATGATAAGCACTATCTGATAGGCAATGTACACGCAATATTTCCAGAAAAGTGGGATGCGGTGATTGTCCCGGAAGACAAAGCGCGTGGAGAACGCGAACACAAAGCTTGCGCCGACGAGCGAACTTATTATGTTGACGGCGGCAAGGTTTGAGACGCGCGTACTGAGCAGGGTGTATACCGTGAAATCAAGAAGCCAGCCTATGCCGCTCAGTCCGACAAAGCGCAGCGCCTGCATCAGCAGCGCGCGCAGCTTACCCGGTGCGCCGTTCATAGTGCGGCTCCTTTCCTGACGCAGAGGGTCTGACAGCCGCTGGCGATCGCGGCGGCGACGCCGGAGGCGGAGTCCTCGAAAATTATACACCGGCTGCGGTCAACGCCGAAGCGATCGATCACCATGTTATAGCAGAAAGGATCAGGCTTTGCGTACAGCACGTCCTCCTGGGTGACAACGGCGTCGAACAGCTCCGCGAGCGAGAAATTCTCGAGTATGCGCTCTACGTTCCTCCGCGTCGCGGTGGTGACAAGGGCGATGTAATATTCGTGCCTGAGCGCGCGGAGAATGTCAACAAGGGGGCGGTTCAGCTCGGCGGACTTAAGACAGTCCGCGTAAAGCTCGATTTTCCGCTCGTGCACAGCCTCGGTGAGCTCCGCGCTGCCGCCGACAAGGGCAGGGAGAAAATCGCGGTAGCTCTTGCCGTCGCAGTAATTGGCGTAGTGCTCCGGTGAAAGGTCAAAGCCGTACTCATTGAGGGCACGCTTGTAGGCCTCGAAGTTTACGTTCATTGTGAACACAAGAGTGTTGTCGAGATCGACCATGGCAAGCTTAGTTTTTTTCAAAGCGGTTGTATACATCGTTCGCGACCATTACGAGCCCCGCATAGAACATCGGGGCGCGCCGGGCGTCCTTTCTCAGCTTGTACGGCATCAAGCGCAGCCAATGCACAAGCTCGTGATAAAATATGCTTTTGACCTCCTGCGGGGTGAAGTGCTCTTCAAAGTAGCCCAGCAGGAAAGAATAGAGCCGGTCATATACGGCGGAGCGCGTATATACAAAGTCGATGCTGCTGCCGACGACGGACACGGAATCGGTCTTCATCATAAACTCGTACCCGCCATGCAGAGACTGCAGGAGCTTTGCGTAGTCCAGAAAGCTGGACTCATGGATGTTGCCGGGGTTCGGGTCTATGAGATAGAAACCGCCGTCGTTGCCGGTGCAGATAATGTTTTCTATCGTGAGGTCGCCGTGGATATCACAGTAGGAGTCCTCGGAAAAGACGGCGGCGAGGTGCTCCGGTTCAAACATAGCCGACAGGCGCGGCAGGTTCAGATATTCCTTGTGATTGATAGTCAGCGTGTCATACGACAGAAGCTCCGCCAGAACCCTTGAAGTTATGATGGTGTTCAGATTATCCGTCACCTTGGCGGAAATGTACCGGCTGATATGCTCAGCGTCGGCAGGGCGCGCGTTCAGCACATAGAGCCTCTCCCGCACGCTCTCAAGCAGCGACGAGAGAACACGCTCCCCGGCCTGCACCGGGTGGGAGTGGATGTACTGGAACATGCAGGAGCTGTCGCTCTCATAGCGCATATCGTAGCAGCAGTATTCGCTGCCACGCTCGCAGCGGATGATCTCGCACAGGGGAAGAGCGCCGCTGTGCGCCGTCAGCCAATCGAGCTGTTCGGCAAGCTTTTTCCCGTCAGTGCCGAAGGCGTACTTCCGGTAGAACATTTCACTGCTGTCCATGCACAGCAGTGTCGAGGCGTTTGAACCGGAGGAGCAGTCGCGGATTATGCTTATCCCGCGGTTGAGCTCCGTGAGCTTGCGCAGAAGCTCCGGATGGTCGGCGCTGAAATAGTCGTCAAGGAAGCTGAGCTGATCCTTTTCGTCGAGCTGCGGGAGAATTTTGAGATACCCGCCATCCACGGAGCCGGTCTGCTTTTCGACCGTTGTGAAGGTCTTGGTGAGCGTCGCGGCGAACATTATCACCGACGGCAGCAGCGTGTATACCGCAAGCCACAGCTGCTCCTTCAGCACCGCCGAGCTTGAGGCGGCGACCGTCATCGCGCTGAGATCGAGACTGGAGCGCGAAAACAGCGACAGGATAATTTCGACAAGCGCATAGTCCGACCCGAGGCGCTGCATGAACGCGGCAAACAGCGCATAAGAGCCTATGTAGAACGCCCACATCCCGACCGTCTCGGCGAGGATCGCGGCAAAGTTCATGCGGCGAATGTCCCGAAAGGTATTTATGAGCGTCCAGAAAAAGCGCTCGCCCTTGAGCTTGATATGGTCGTTGAACACGGAGCAGAACTTGAGCGTGACGCGCTTTATAACGGAGGAGAACAGATTCGCCATGAGCAGCAGCGCGAGCACCGCTGCGGCGGCGATATAGTAGAAGCGTGCGGACTCGCGCGCCGCGTCTCTTCCGACGTTTGAAAACGCGAGCACTGCGAATAGCGCCGCTACAACTATGAGGTCAAGAAAACGGTCGAGAATGACCGTTGCGAGCGAGAAGCCGATGCCGTTTTTCATGCGCTTGCCGGAATAGTACGCTCTGAAAACATCGCCGAGCTTAAACGGCACAAAGAAGTTGAGCGCATAGCCAAGCGCCATTGAGCGCAGCAGCGCCCCGGCCGGAGGATGCTCATATATTTTTATGAAGCAGCTCCAGCGCATGAGACGCAGCGCATGCCCCACCATGAGCAGGACTATGGAGCTGACGAACAGAAAGACCGTCACGGCGTGTCCACCTCTTTGAGACGAATGTCAGCAGCGGCAGCAGCGTATTCCTCGGGAGTGCCGAAGGAGATGTGCAGGTCGGTCTCGAAAATTTTGACATCTGCGCCGCCGCCAATCAGGACGTTGTAAACGCCGCTCATGAAAAATTCCTCATAGCTGCATGAGGTCAGGTACTTCTCAGCTGCCGAGACAAAAATCTCCGGGCGGGAGAAGTAATATGCGCCGCATATTGCGTGCGTGCTCACAGCCTGTTTCTCGACTGTATAGAGAACGCGCCCGGCTTCGTCAAGCTTTGCGAAGCTGTATTTCGGCACGTCAGAGGTGAAGGTCAGGAACGCCGCGTCAGGCGCGGAGAAATCCCCGGCAGCGCAGAAATCGTAAAAGTCACGGCAGACGAAGGTATGGTCGCAGTCATTAAAGAGCAGGGGAGCGCCGTCATCCAGTCCCTTGACGCCCTCAAGACAGGTCATTACCGCGCCGGGGAGAACCTCGGGTATGACGACGATCCTTGCCTGGGGGTAGTATTCCTTTATCTTCTTGCCTATTTCAAAATGGTCAATATGCTCTTGAAGGACGACAAAGCTGATGTCGGCGACGTCGACAAACTTCATGACCGACTGCGCCGACCAATAGAAAAACGGTTTGCCGTTAAGCTCAATGAGCGGCTTCGGCATGGAGTACCCGTCCTTGAAAAAACGGTACCCGCGCCCGCCCATCGGCATGATGAGATGAAGCTTTTTCATTCTTTGCCCTCCCATTCAAAGACTGGCTGTGCGGTGTAGGCGGGTATGACCTTGTCGCGGTATTCCCCGTCGAGGAAGGTGCGCTTATTGAAGGTGAAGTTCATGAGCATGCGCAGGGTCTTTGTTGCCTGACTGAACATCTTCACGTTGCTGACCTGATCGTCCTCGCGCCAGCTTATCGGGAAGAAGCGCAGCGACTGACCGAGCGGACCGGCGGCAAGCAGCATATAGCAGTTGAACATCAAATTATCTTTGAAGCGGAGATAGTACCGGCTGCACAGGGAGCTGACCTTATACATGTTGAGTCCCGAACCGAGGTCGTACACCATGCGCCCCGCGCCGACGGAAAAGAGCAGGTCATACACGCGGTTTCCGAAGGTACGGAATTTGGAATAGCCCTCAAGACTCGAACCCTTCATAAAACGCGCGCCGAGGAAGGAATCGTATTGCGCGTATTCGCGGCTTCTGAGATAGGGCAGGAGGTTTGCGATGCTGCCCTGATCGTCACCGTGGAGGACGACAACATAGTCATAAGCATTATTGAGCGCATAGTCAAATGCGACCTTGTGCGAACCGCCGAGACCGTAGTTCTCATCATTGCGCAGAAGCGTGACCGGGACGGCGGGACGATTGGCCTTGAGCCACTCCGTCACAGCCTGTTCACCGTTATCGGTGCTGCGGTTGTTGACGATGATGACAGCGGAAATATATTCGCATACGGTCTTGTCTAGCTGCGCAAGCACCCTGACTATCTGCTTTTCGCAGTTATACATGGGGATGAACAAAAGTATCTTATCCACGGTATTCTCCTTTTCTCCGCCAAATTGAGATAACCATTATTATATAATGCTTTCGGCCTTAATGCAAGCACAAGGCTTGCATTAAGCGGCATTTCAGAGTATACTACGTCAGAAGAAGCTTGCACCGTTCCGCTTCCGCCTCGCGGCAAAAGCTGCACTATGCAATCTCCTTCTTCCTTTTCCATGCAAACCCGCTTCGCTGGGCTTTGCACGGAGTGCACAATGCGCTTTTGTCTTGATGAGTTACGGCACATCTGCGCAGAAAAATCAGAAATATAGATACATATAGGTGGGGAACACGGTGGCAACAAAGCTTCTTTCTGAATATAAAGTGGAGAAAAAGCATCGAATTATCGGCGCTTTTGCACTCGTATACTGGCTGCTCAGCTTCTGGTGGGAGCGCTTCGCTTTTTATGAGGGTGCAGCTGAGGCAAGACCCGTGACGCATATTGTCATAAAGCTGCTCACTCTTATTACGGTATACCTTCTGGCGCTGTTTTTCACGAACGCTGTTCAGGGCTTCAGAGAGCGCGGCGCTGCGGCGCAGACGCTCATGTACGCGCTGCCGCTGTTTATTCTCGTGACGGGCTTTTGGGCGGTATGCGGCGCTTACCCGTTCACTGCGGGCGATCAGTTCAATATCCTTGAGTCCGCACGTTATTATGAAACGATGAAGGGCTTCTTCAATTATTGGACGATGTACATACCCATGATCGCGATGAACATCGCGCCGTTCCCGGCGTTCACAGTCGTGTTCAAGATATGGCTCATTAGTCTTGCGGCGGGCTACTGCGTTTACCGGCTTATGCGCGTGACGGGGTCAAGGCTGAGCTTCCTATTGTACCTGCCGTTCCTGCTGCCGCCGGGACTGTACCAGAGCTACAGCATCCACCGCTGCCCGATGTATGCGGTGCTGTACCTGCTTTACGCCTGCATCCTGATTTGCGACCATCTTGAAAAGAAAACCCTAGGCACCGGAAAATTCCTGCTGCTCAGTTTCATGACCGCAGTGCTGACGCAGTGGCGCTCGGAAGGGATATACCTCCTTGTGCTTGGCCCCGTGCTGTTGTACTTTAACTATAAGCCAACGCTTACCGCAAAGAAAAAAGCGGCGGCGCTCGCGGTGATGCTGCTGGTGCAGCTCGCGGTATATCTGCCGTCAGCCTTTGACAAGGAGGAGAACAGCCACAGGGCGCTGCCGTTCTTTGAATATCTCATCACAAGCATGGAGCGCAACGGGCTTGACAAAGAGAAGAACGCCGAGGATCTTGCCATAGTCAACAGATACATTTCCGTCGACGCGATCCATGAGCTGAACGAACGGCAGGGCGATTATAATTACAACGACAATATAATCATCTACTCCGGCCTTGTCCCCGGCGCGACAGATCAGGACAAGGTGGATTTCCAGAACGCCGTCATCAGGCTAATGATCCACAACCCGCTGGTGTATATCCGCTCACAGATCGGGGCGTGGCTGCACATCTCCAACGCCTTCCAGTATGAGCGCACACTGGACTATGCCGCCAACCTCTTCAAGAACCTCTATGTCCCAACGGCGTGGCTCATCGGGCTGTGGGTGTACCTGCTCGTAAAAAAGCAGTGGTGCTATTGGTTCATCACCTCAGGCCAGCTCTGCCACATGGCGATAACCACAGCGCTGCTGCCCGCGTCGTATTTCAAGTATTACTATTCCGAGTATATGTATGCTGCGCTCACTGCGACGCTTGCCGTCTGCTTTCTCGTGAAGCGGCGCTCAAGCTCAAGGAGTCGGACGCGGAGCTTATAAATAATCTGATATAATAAAATCGTACAACAGTGGCTGCCGAAAACGACAGCCACTGCGTTTGACAAAAGGCGGTGACGGGCAGTGCTGAGCTACGCGGAGTTCTGCGATAAATTCAATATCAGGCTCGATGAGCAGCAGGCACAGGCTGTGCAGTGCATCGACAGGGCAGTGCTGCTGCTTGCCGTCCCCGGCAGCGGCAAGACGACGACGCTCATCACCCGCGCCGCGTATCTTATCTACTGCATGGGGGTTACGCCTGAGAGTATCCTGACCATGACCTATACCGTCGCTGCGAGCGCTGAAATGCGCGCCCGCTTCTCTGCGGTGTTCGGTGAAGAATACGCGGCGCGGCTGGAGTTTCGCACGATAAACGGCGTATGCGATTCTATAATCAGAAGATATGCGCGCCGGACCGGCGCGCAGCGCTTTGACCTTGTGTCCGACAACGGCGCGATGCTTGCCGAGGTCTTCCGCACGGTACGCGGCGAGTATCCCGAGGGCGGGGATATTAAGGAGCTGCAAAAGGCAATCACTTATATTAAGAACATGCGTCTGCCGCGCGGAGAGATAGATGAGCTCGAAGCGGGCGGCATCGCCGTCGCGCCGGTATACGACGCTTACAGGGAGACGCTCAGGCGGCGCGGGCTCATGGACTATGACGACCAGCTCGTTTTCGCGCGGCAGATACTGCTGAGGTACCCGGACATCCTCGGTGCGCTGCGGGAGCGGTATAAGTATATCTGCGTCGATGAGGCGCAGGACACCTCGAAGATACAGCATGAGATCATCCGCCTGCTCACAGGCGAGAGCGGGAGTATATTCATGGTGGGCGACGAGGATCAAAGCATTTACGGCTTCCGCGCCGCGTACCCCGACGCGCTTATGAGCTTCGAGGGCGACTACGGCGGCGCGCGGGTGCTGCTGCTTGAGAGCAATTACCGCTCCACACCGGAGATCACCGAGCCTGCCGACCGCTTCATCGCAAGGAACTCGGCGCGGCACGAAAAGCACATCCGCGCTGTGCGCGGCCATGGTGCTCCGATACGCGCGGTCGCCCTCAGTGAGCGAGCCGCGCAGTATTCATACATATGCACGATGATGGAGAACGACCCACAGCGCGAGACGGCGGTGCTCTACCGGAATAACGACAGCGCTGTTGCGCTCATAGACTGGCTCGACCGGCGCGGCGTTCCGTTCAGGTGCCGCCGTGGGGAGAACTCTTTCTTTTTAAACCGCACAGTAAGCGGCGTCAGGGACATTATGACGCTCGCGCTCGAACCGGGGAACGCCGAGGCATTCATGCGCGTGTACAGCAAGTTCAGCCTGCCGATAAGGCGCGAGACGGCGGAGCTTGCGGTGAGCCTGTATAACGCGGGCAAGGCGGATTCACTCATTGCGGCGCTGGAGAGTGCGTCGAAGGAGCAGCCGGACTGGCTCAGGGAGCGCATCGCGGAGCTTCACGATAACTTTACTGCGCTCAGAACCGACACTGCCCGCGAAGCGCTCGACCGTATACGCTATAAGATGGGCTACGGCGGGTATGTCCTCAAGGACAGCGGGGACAAGGAGCGGATGTATCTGCTCGCTATCCTCGCAGCGCGGGAAAAGAACGCGGAGAGCTTCCTGCAAAGGCTGCGGGAGCTGGAGAGTATTTCCTCGGAAAACCGATCAGCGGACAGCAAGCTCATCCTCAGCACGATACACAGCAGCAAGGGACTCGAATATGACCGCGTCATCATTATCGACGCGCTGGACGGTATACTGCCGTCCGTGCCGTGCAGCGGCCGGCTTGACGATGAGCAGCGCAAGACCCTTGAAGAGGAGCGGCGGCTGTTTTATGTCGCTGCGACCCGCGCGAAGAATGAGCTTATACTCATGACCTATCCGCGGCAGGGGGCGTGTACCTTTATTGAGCAGTTTTTTGAAAAGCCGAAGCGGAGCCTCGGCGGACTCACGCGCCCGGCTGCGTCGCAGAAGACGCTATGGGCAGCGAAGGACTATTTCCCCGGTGTGCAGGTGGAGCACAGCGTGTTTGGTCAAGGGACGATCGCCGAAATGAAGGGCGAGCTTGCGACTGTTGTATTCCGCAGCAGAGAGACAAAGAAGCTGATGCTGCCGGTCTGCATAGGAAACGGACGCTTGAAGCTGGTAAAAAAATAGCTGCGTATCTGAACACGATACGCAGCTATTTTTTTACTTCAGCTCTTCCTGATACCTCGCGCGTTCGCCGCCGATGAAGCGCGGCCTTGTGCGCGCACAGATAAGCACAGCGTCGCCGACCCTGTTGAGGCTCAGCCGCACCGGCACGGCGACATCCTTCAGGTGCATCCCGATAAGCGTCGCGCCGATGTCCATACCGGCCTTAGCCTTGATGTGCTCGACTGCGGCGGGCTGCTCCAGATGCTCCCACACGGTCGTTGCGAAAGAGCCACCGGCGTGCGCCCATGGACGGACGTTCACGATATCGTAGCCGAACTTTTCGGCGGCCTCGGTCTCAAGGATGAGCGCGCGGTTGAGGTGCTCGCAGCACTGGGCAGCAAGGTATATGCCGCGCTCATGGAGCACCGGGTATATCCCGTCGAACACGGCCTGCGCGGCCTCCATGCTCGAGCCCTTGCCGATGCGCGCGCCGACGACCTCGCTCGACGAGCAGCCGACGACAAACAGATCACCGGCCTTGAGTCCTGCAACATCGAGCAGCTCCGTGACGGCCTGCTTTGCCTGAGCGGTGATTTCCTCGTACATTTTTACGCCCCTTTCAGACGGACAGGCGGCGCACATAGGGGATGGCGTAAAGCGCCTTGTATGCCGCGATGCCGACGATTATACCAGCCGCGCCCTGAATGGCGTTGCCGGGGATGCTTGCCGCGGCGGCCATGCCGTAGCCGAGGATGAGGCTTTCATACGCAAAGTACCCGAGCACCATGACTACCTCGCCCGCGATAGCGGAGACGAGCATCGCGCCGGTCTTGCCGTGCAGCGCCTTGAGAATGAGCGCGGCGGTGAGTGCTGTGAACCCCTTTATAACGAGCGTGCCGGGAGCGTAGAACGCATAGCCGAGCAGCAGATCCGCGAGCATCGAGCCGATACCGCCGGCTGCCATGCCGTAGACCGGCCCGAGGAAGAAGGCGCTCAGCAGAACGACGCAGTCGCCGAGGTTTATATACCCGTTCGTTGCGGGCATGGGGATATGGATAAGCATCGTTGCGGCGCAGGTCAGCGCGGCAAAGAGTGCGGCGAGAATAAGTCTGGTGAGTTTATCGTGTTTCATGTTGCACCTCCGTGGTTTTATAGTGGTAATATAGTCCATGAACTGGATATATTCAAGTATCAATTTAATGCAAAAATACAAGACCAGATGTGCGGCAAAAATGCCGGAGCTGCATCTTGCTTCCACTGCCAACTGATGGTAAAATAAATCATAATTGAAAAGAGCGCTTTGGCGCATAACAGATATGAGGTGAAGATAATGATAAAATTCGGTACCGGCGGCTGGCGAGCCATAATCGCCGATGAATTTACAAAGGAGAACATCCGTCTGCTGACGGCGGGGCTGTGCGGCCTGATGATAGAGGAAGGACACGCGGGCAAGGAGATATGCATCGGCTATGACAGGCGCTTTCTGTCAAAGGAGTCCGCGCACTGGGCAGCCGAGGTGCTCGTCGGCTACGGGTTCAGGGTGTATATGATAAACCGTTCGTCGCCTACGCCGCTTATGATGTTCGTCGTCAAGACGCATAACATGCCATACGGCATGGCCGTTACGGCGAGCCACAACCCCGCAATATATAACGGCATCAAGGTGTTTACTGCCGGCGGGCGCGACGCGGACAAGACCGTGACGAATAAAATTGAAGAGCACATCGCGCGCCTTACGCCCGAGGCGGTCAAGAGCGTCGACTATGACACGGCGCTGGCCGAGGGGAAGATCAGGGAAAAGAACCCCTCGAACGATTATATCGACAGCATCCTTGCCGCGATAGACGTTGAGGCGATAAAGAAGGCGCAGCTGCGCATCGCGCTCGACCCGATGTACGGCGTGAGCCAGACCTGCCTGAGCATGATACTCATGACCTGCCGCTGCGACCTTGAGATCATCCACGAGCGGCATGACACGCTCTTCGGCGGGAAGCTCCCCGCGCCGAATGAGGAGACGATGGGGCCGCTCTCGGCGCTCGTGCTCGACCGCTACCGCTGCGACCTCGGCATCGCCACTGACGGCGACGCCGACCGTCTCGGCGTTATCGACGATGAGGGACACTTCGTCCACCCGAACAAGCTCCTTGTGCTGCTGTACTACTACCTTGTGAAATACCGCGGCTGGACAGGCCCGTGTGTGCGCAACAACTCCACGACGCATCTGCTCGACCGCGTAGCCGAGGGACTGGGGCAGAAGTGCTATGAGGTGCCGGTCGGCTTCAAGTGGGTCTCGGCGAAGATGGCGGAGACGGACGCGATAATCGGCGGCGAGTCCTCCGGCGGCCTTGCCGTGCGCGGGCATATCTCCGGCAAGGACGGCATATACGCTGCGGCGCTGCTGGTCGAAATGCTCGCCGTCACGGGAAAGAAGCTCTCGGAGCTCTACCGCGAGATATGCGGGCTTTACGGTGAGCTTGCCTATGCCGAAGCATCCTTCACCATGACGAACGAGCGCAAGGCGGAGCTTCAGCACTTCCTGTTTGAAGAGCTGCGCAATCCGGACTTTGACGGCGTCGACCACATCAGCCGTGAGGACGGCTGCAAGGTCTATTTCAAGGACGGCAGCTGGGTCATCTGCCGCTTCTCCGGCACGGAGCCGCTGCTGCGTATGGCGGCCGAGGCTGAGACGAAGGAAAAGGCGGAGGAATATATCAGTACTTGGAAAAAGTTCCTGAATCTGTAAACTTCAAAAGTAAATGTGCGCGCTGCAATTTGCAGCGCGCACAAATATTATCTGAGCCTGATTTCATTTTCTTATCGCTCTGCGCAGCGGCTTATAGAGCAGCACAGTCAGGGCTATTTTTACCGCATCGCCCGGCAGATAGACCAGCATCCCGGCCTTTATTGCCGTCCACACGGTGATGGACTTGTGCAGATACAGCTTCATTATCAGGTACATATACGGCAGACCGATCAGGTACAGTACTGCGAGCCCAGCGAGACACGCGAGCGCTATACGCCAATGTCTGCTTTCTTTCTCCGTCAGGCAGCCTATCACCCACGCGGTGGGGATAAGCCCAAGCAGGAAGCCGAAGCTTGGCTGCATGACATAGCCGATGCCGCCGCCCATTGTGAACACCGGCAGCCCGACGAGCCCGAGCACGACATACACCGCCTGCGACACCGCGCCCCATTTTGCGCCGAGCAGCACACCGGCCATGGCGGTGAACATGAATTGGAGCGTCACCGACATCGTCCCGAGAGGGAAGCGGATGAATGCGCCCACCGCGGTAAGCGCCGCGAACAGTGCCGCGAGGATCATCATACGGGTCTTATTCTTCATTTCAGACACTCCTTTCAGACGCGGACGATTTTATCATGCCGCGCTGCGAAAAGAAATTGTAATTGTCTACAAAAAAGAATCTCTACAGAAAGTTGAAACATATTTTATTTTTCTGCGTCAATATATTAAGATTACAAAATGAGTGCAAAATCGTGACTTCCCGGCTTGCAGGGGAAATATCGCTGTGCTATAATCTTTCTAAGACAAAAAGATAATTTGAGACAAAAAGAAAACGGAGAATGAAAAAGATGAAAAGAAAAATCTTGAAGCTTCTGCTTTCACTCACGCTTGTGCTCTGCGTGGCGCTTGCCCTGCCGGGGCTGAGTGCGGGCGCGGACTATGTCAACAGCTTTGAAGTGGGTTCGGACATCGGCAGCATCCAAGTGTTCAGCAGCAATCTTGTCATAAAATCATACGAGAAGTACGCGGGCTCTCTTCCCGGCGGCCTGAGCCTGTCATGGGATGATTACGGCATCTACATGGCCGGAACGCCCACCACTGCCGGCAACTACTCCAGCAGCTACAACGTTGTTACCGAAAACGGCACATACTCCTTTATAATCAACCTTTCCATCACCGGCGGCACGGTGCCGACCGCGGCTCCCGCGACCGGCAACCCGCCGCACATCACAAAGCACCCCACGGGTGAGACCGTCGAACCCGGCGGCAGCGCGCAGTTCGTCGCCCGCGCGGACGATGCTACAAAGATAACATGGCGTCTCGTCAGCAAGGATACTACCGTTACATATAACGCCGCCGACGCTCCGGATTATTTCCCCGGTCTCAGCGTTGACGGGCTCGGCACCGAACGCCTGACGCTTGAAAACATCCCGTCCGCGCTCAATGAATGGTGCGTGGAGGCAAAGTTCGAAAACGCCAACGGCGCTTCCTATTCTAACGGCGCGCGCATAACCGTCAAGGCTGCGACGAACACCAGCACGAATAATAACAACGCCAGCAATAATAACAGCAGCACCAATACCAATACGAACAGCAACGCCAATACTACCACCGGCAATAATGATCAGAACTCCGGAACTGACCTTGTAAACGAAGGTCTTACCACAAAGACACCGAACATCAACGTCGCTCCTCAGAGCACCCGCCTCAAGAAAGGGGAGACCTGCACCCTGACCGTTCAGGCCACCTCTCCCAACAACGGCGAACTGAGCTACCAGTGGTACAGCACGAACGTGAATAACCGCGGCATGGCCACCCCCATTGAGGGCGCGACTGAGGCAAGCTACACCCCGACTCAAACCGAAGGCACGATGTATTACTGCGTCGCCGTAATGAACACCCGTGAGGGCGTGACCAGCGAGCCTGTCTATACCGACCTTGCCGAGGTCAGCTTTGAGCCGGAGGCAACGCCTACCCCGTCCCCTACGGCGACGCCCACACGCACAAGCTCCGACAACGGCAGCTATAACCGCGGCAACAGCACCCAGCTCATATTCTTCGGCATCATCGGCTTCCTCGCGCTGGCCGCACTGGTCGGCGTGGTCGTGTACCTGCGTATAGACTCCAAGCGCAGCAGGGACGAATAAGCGGAATCTGCAACATTAAAGTGCTAAATCCGGCGTGACTTACAGGTTCACGCCGGATTTTCTGCCCGTTTCATGCCATAAAGTTGTATACTCTTTGAAGCGGTTTCGAGCCGGTTTTGGCTATTTCGATGATTTTTGAGTTACCGGATTGCTTTTTTTATATCTCGCTCGTATACTTGCTCTTAACGCAAACAAACAGAAGCGGAGGGAAAAGCCTTGGAAAACTTTGTCGTATGCCTGAACGCCGTTGCTCCGATATTTATTCTTCTTGCTATCGGATATTTGGCGCGGCGATTGGGTGATATAAATCGCGAGGACATTTTCCGCTTTAACCGACTGACCTTCCGGTATTTTTTACCGGTAATGGTCTTTTATAATATATACGTATCTGACCTCGCTGCTTCGTTCAATGTAAAACTCTTGTGCTTTGCGCTGCTCGGAGTGCTGGCAGAATGGTTTGTCAGCATGCAGATAGTCAAGCGGACGGAGCGACGACCTGAGCGCCGCGGCGTTATCATTCAGGCGCTCTACCGCAGCAATTTTGTCATCATCGGTCTGCCGCTTGCGCAGCAGCTCATGCCTGCCGGGTCTGATTTCGGCTGCGTCGTCATACTGCTGGCAACCGTTGTCCCGCTTTATAACGTTCTTGCCGTCATTACGCTTGAACATTTCGGCGGTGTGAAGAAAAGCAGGCTCGGCCTTGTCGCTGACATATTCAAAAACCCGATGATAGTCGGGACTATCATCGGCATTCTCTTCCAGCTGCTGAAGCTGAGACTGCCCTCCGGGATCGAGCACGCAGTTGCGCAGATCGCGGACGCGACGTCTCCCATTATGCTGTTTCTGCTCGGCGGCTTCTTTGAGTTTGGCGACCTGCGGGATGATCTCAAAACCGTGTCTGCTATAGTAATAGGCCGGCTTATCGTCATCCCGGCGGTCTTGCTGGGGCTTGCGTGCCTGTTCGGTTTCCGCGGCGTGGAATTTGCCTCGCTCCTCGGAGCCTTCGCCTCATCTACGGCGATCGCTTCCTTCACAATGGCACAGCAGATGGGCGGCGACGCGAAGCTTGCGGGCAACGCAGTTGTCGCGACGAGCGCGCTGTGCTCCCTGACGCTTTTTGCGTGGGCAATGCTCTTCAAGACCTTAGGTGTAATTTAGGAGATATTGAACTGAAATGAACGATTCAAAATATAACGGGATCACCGAGGGCGTTATCTGGAAGCAGCTGATGCTGTTCTTCTTCCCAGTGCTCCTCGGCACGTTTTTCCAACAGCTCTATAACACCGTTGACGCGGTCATAGTCGGCCGCTTTGTCGGCAAGGAGGCGCTGGCCGCAGTCGGCGGCTCGTCCTCGCAGATACTCAATCTGCTTATCGGCTTCTTCACCGGCGTCGCTTCGGGTGCGGCGGTCATCGTCGCGCAGTATTACGGCGCGCGCGACGCGGAGGATTCCTCGCGCTCGGTACATACGGCGATGATCCTCGCCATCGCAAGCGGAGCTATCATGACCGTCGTTGGCATTCTTACCGCTCCCGTGCTGCTGCGCATCATGGCAACCCCGGAGGACACGATGGCGGACTCCATCGTGTATATGCGCTGGGTGTATCTGGCGATGATCCCCGGAATGGTATACAACATGGGCTCCGCTATCCTGCGCGCGGTCGGGGACTCCAAGCACCCACTGTATTTTCTCATTGCCTGCTGCCTTATAAATGTGGTGCTCGACCTGCTGTTTGTTGTCACCTTCAACATGGGCGTAGCAGGCGCGGCAGTCGCGACGGCGCTGTCGCAGCTCCTGAGCGCGGTGATGGTCTGCTGGTTCCTCGCCCGGCCAAAGACCGAAGAGAGCGTCAGACTGGAGCTTTCCAAGCTGCGCACTGATTGGAAGCTTATGCGCCGTACGATACACATCGGGCTTCCCGCAGGGCTTCAGGCCGTGCTCTATTCTATCTCCAACATGATCATCCTCACCGCCGTCAATCGCTTCGGCACGGACACTGCCGCAGCGTGGGTCGCCATGGGCAAGGTCGACGCCTTCACATGGCTGGTGCTCAGCGCAATGGGGCTTGCGGTCATGACCTTTGTTGGGCAGAACTTCGGCGCAAACAGCATGCAGCGCGTGCGCGAGAGCATACGCGACTGCATGATAATGACCTCGGGCTTTGCCGTTTTGATAAGCGTGCTGTTTGTGACGCTCGGTAAATACCTCCTTGTTATCTTCACGACCGACCAGAACGTCATTGACCTTGCCATGCGCATGATAATCTATATCATGCCGTGGTACCTGCTTTATGTCCCGGTCGAGGTCTACGGCGGCAGTCTGCGCGGCATCGGCGATACGCTCGTGCCGTTCATCATCACGGCTGTCGGTATCTGCATCGCGCGTGTTGTGTGGATATACACTGTTGTGCCGCTGCATAATGACATTTCCACCGTCACCGTCTGCTACCCAATCACATGGGGCGTGACCTCGCTTGCGTATATAATTTACTTCCGCTATGTCAAGAAGTACAAAATAGGCAAAATGGAACAGGCCGCTTGATATCGTTCAACTCCCGCTGTGGTACGCAGCGGGAGTTTTTATAAAATTTTCCCATTCCTTGAAACATTTTCCGCTCCCGATGCGTTTATATAAGCAGAAAGATAAAAACAGAGATAACTACAAAGGAGCGTGCTTACTATGAAACGGGTATCCATCACCGCGCTTGCCCTCGCGCTGCTGCTGTGCGGCTGCGGCAGCACGGCGGCACAGCCCATCGACACCGCAGCGCCGCCGACACCGGAAACCACCGCCGCGGCATCCCCGGAAGTCATTGAAGACGAGCCGGAGGTCTATGACAGCGCGCGGGACTTTCTGCGTTCTCTGTATGATGAGTGCGGCAGCTTCTATTTCAGCAATAACGCCGCATCCGACGGTCTCGACTGGCTCGCGCAGCAGCCGCAGGATCAGCCGGTGAAGTTCGTGGTCTACGGATGGCCGTTTTTTAATTTTGACAAGCGGCTTGACAAGTGGAATGTTCCGCTCCAGAACCATGACCGGGCGCTGATGGCTCTGGAGAAGGTGTTGGGCGCTGACGCACTCACAGAATACGAAAGCTTCGACGCGCTTAGAAAAACGCTCGACGATGAAGAGCTTCTCGGAAAGCTGCCCGAGGAGTACCCCGAGTGGGTGCAAAAGGCCGAGGGCTGGGAAGAAGCTGTCGATACATACGAATCGGAATACCTCCCGCTATCCGAGAAACTGGATCTTGAATATGCCATCCGTGACGCCGAGGCCTTTTCCGCGCAAGGCGTTCAGGCCGAGGTCATGGCAACGAAGAGCATAGACAACGGCCGTGAGAGTTGGGCATATACCACCATCGTCACGGCAGCGCCCGAGGAATTTCTTGTGCTGAGCGATAAGATGGATGGGCTTTACCATGTATGGATACCGGGAGAGCAGTTTCTTCTGCGCTTTAATATACATATCTGGCCTGAGGAATGAGGTGACGCACACGTGAATGAAACTAAGCTGCTGCGGCAGCTCAAGCGCGGAAGCACGGCGGCGCTGTCGGAGATCATAGAGCTGTACACGCCATACGTTTATGCCATTGCGTCAAACGTCATGCGCCCGATGCTCCCGGCGGAGGACGTGGAAGAGGCTGTGTCCGACTGTTTTGCCGCGCTCTGGTATAACCGCGATGCCGTCGAGCCCGGAAAGCTCAAGGGCTATCTCGCCGTCGTGGTGCGCAACAAGGCTTTAAGCACTCTGCGGTCAAAGCACATTGAGAGCTCGCTTGAGGCTGATTTTATTGACCTTGCTTCTGACAGTCCGGAGGAGGGAATACTGACGCTGGAGCTGCGCGAGCTTGCGCGCGAGGCGGTGGACACGCTCGGCGAACCGGACTGCGAGATATTCAAGCGGCACTATTTCCTGTATCAGAAGACCGAGGATATTGCCGCCGCGCTTGGCATGAACGGCGCTACCGTGCGCACAAAGCTTGCGCGCGGGCGGCAGAGACTTAAATATTATCTTGAGGAGAGGGGGTACGGCAATGAAGCTTAAAATATCCGAACTGTGCGGCGACTGTTGCCCGGAAAATGTCACGCTCGGCACAGCCGACACGGAGCTTGCCGCGCGCATAAAGGCCAAGACGCTTAAAAAGATCGACGTTCAGCCTGCGCGCCGCCGCGTGAGAGTGCGCACACTGCTGCTCGCCGCGGTGATAGCGGCCTTCTTCGGCTCGGCCGCGTGCGCGGTAGTGCGCTACAACATGAATTTGCAGGATGTGCAGGATCGGGACGAAGTAGTCACTGTGCGCCTAGTTGAGGTCAACAAGGACGGCGATGTGGTGTTTGAGGGTACTATGCCTTTCCCGGACGCCAGGATAGTGCTGACCTTCACAGGCCCCGAAGGAAGCTATAACCTTCCTGAGTTCAAGGCCAATTGGCTGCCGTCCGCCGCGACTCATAGAGTTTACAGGGGCGAATGGACAGGTTACCTCTGCAATGACGGCAAAGGCAGCATCATGCCATATCTTATCACTGCCGAGAATGTGGACACCGGGAACTTCACGGGCGTACTCAACGGCAAAACGGAAATAGTAAAGCAGGAGAACTGGGACGGCTGGGAGATAACCGAAATAGTCTCCGACTATACCGAAAGCAGCTTTGCCAGTTGGGAGATCGTAAACTATATCTTCATGTTCGACCCTGAGCGCGGCTATCTCGTTCGCGTCAGCGGCACGGACAGCATGGAAACTCTCGAAAAAATCGCAGAGAACCTTGAGATACGCGAGAGCGATATGCCGCCGTACGAAAACAATTACTATCCAGAGAGCTTTGGAATCTTTGACCTCGGCAGAGGCTGAACCGTTTTACCTCTTCCCGCCGTATAATTTACTTGATGAAGGCCGAAACTGATGGTATAATACGGTTTAAGAAAAAGATACGTCAGGAAGAGGCAGCACATGAGCAGAAATAAAAAGCGCAGCAAAGCTGATGAATTTGAATTTGAAATGGACGGAGTCGGGCTTGACGGGGAGTATAACGACGCTCCACCCTCGGAGGATATGTACGACGATGACCGCGGCTACGCGCCCGAGCGGCGCGCGCCCAAGGCAAAGAAAAAGAAGCGGAAAAAGGGCGGCGGCACGGCGCTCTGGCTGATACTCGTCCTGTTGCTTGTTATTATCGGCGGCGGTGTTTTTGCGGGCTATGAGATAACGCGGAGCAGCACGAACCTCCCAAATCTCTATGTCGGCAGCATTGCCGTCGGCAAGCTCGATGCCGAGCAGACGCGAGCTGCGCTCACCCAGCAGGGCTGGGAGACGCGCGTGTCCACCCCGCTCAAGGTGACGACGCTCGGCGGACAGAGCTTCGAGGTCGACCCTGTCAAGGCCGGTGCGGTGCTCTCCGTTGACGATGCCGTCAGTGCAGCGCACGCCTATGGACACAGCGCAAATATTATCGATAACCTCTTCACTTATATTAAGGCTTTTGTCGGCGCGGTCGACATTAACGCCGAAAGCCAGAACATCTCAAACGAGTATATCGACTCCTGCATCAGCGGCGGCATCGCTGCTGTCAACGAGTACATGGGCACGGAGGAATATACTGTCGATGCCAAGGCCGCCGAGATGACGATGAAGAAGGGCTGGAACCAGATAGAATTCGATAAGGACGCCTTCAGAGCCGCCATAGTCGCCGCGCTCGAAAAGGGCGAGACGGAGCTCAGCTATACATCGATCTCCAAGGAGCTCAGCGCCCCGGACTTTGACGCGATACACAAGGAGCTTGAGCATGACCCCGTCGACGCTTACTATTCCGATGATGGGAAGTTCGAGGTCACGGACGAGATAGTCGGCTGCAAGTTTGACGTCAGTCA
>CAKTKV010000006.1 GCA_934572355.1 uncultured Oscillospiraceae bacterium | reverse complement strand
GTTTATAATCCTCTTCGGCATTGTCAGCCTGTTCTCGGACATGACGCATGAGGGCGCGTCAAGCATACGCGGCGCGTACCTGTCCCTGCTCGGCGCGTCTGCGGCAACGATAGGCTTCATCTCCGGTCTCGGCGAGCTGATAGGCTACTCGATGCGCTATGTGTTCGGCAAGCTGACGGACAAGTCCAAGCAGTATTGGCCGATGACCATCGTCGGCTACGTACTGGATATCATCGCTGTGCCCGCTCTCGCCCTCGTCGGCGAGCACGGCTGGATCGCGGCCTGCGTGCTGCTCGTCATCCAGCGCATGGGCAAGGCGATAAAGAAGCCCGCGAAAGACACTATCATGTCCTTTGCCGCATCTCAGGAGGGCGTCGGCAAGAGCTTCGGCATTCAGGAGGTGCTCGACCAGATCGGCGCGTTCATCGGCCCGGTGTTGCTCTACCTTGTGATGCTCTTTAAAACCGAAGGCACGACCTTTGAAATTTACTCAACCTGCTTTGCGGTGCTGGCCATCCCCGGCGCGATAACGCTCATTCTCCTTATCGTCACGCGCTGCAAGTTCCCGAACCCTGAGCATTTTGAACCGGAACCGAAGGAGTATATTCCCTTCAAGATGAAGAAAGAGTTCATCCTTTACATCTCCGGTATCAGCCTCTTCGCCTTCGGCTTCATTGACTACTCGATAATAATCATGCATGTGTCGCGCACATACTCGCACCTCGCCTCCGGGCTGAGCGAGACGAGCGCGCTCGTTTCGACCGGCAGTCTGCCGCTTCTCTACGCAGGCGCAATGCTCGTCGACGCGGTGGCTGCGCTGTTCTTCGGGATGATGTACGACAAGAACGGCGTAAAGGCGCTCGTGTGGTCGACGGTCATCTCCGCGCCGTTTGCTGTGTTCGTGTTCGCGTTCGATTCCGTGCCGATGCTGCTCCTCGGCGTCGCGCTCTGGGGCGTGGGCATGGGCGCGCAGGAATCGATACTCAAGTCCGCGGTCACAAGCATGGTGCCGAAGGCCAGCCGCGCGACCGGCTACGGAGTGTTCGAGTGCTCCTTCGGCGCATTCTGGTTCCTCGGCAGCTGGCTCATGGGCGTGCTGTACGACGTCAGCATCCCGGCGATGATCGCCGTTTCGGTCATCGCACAGCTCGCGGCGATCCCGCTCTACATAGGCTCTTCAAAGCTGATGAAGAAGGCCGAATAAGGAGATCACAATGAATTTGCTGCTTACCCTTGATGAAAATTATCTGCCGCCCTGCAAGGTCATGCTCTGCTCTTTCTTTGCCAGCAACCCCAACGAGACGGACGTGACGGTATATCTGCTCCACAGCGCCATCCCCGGCGATAAGCTGGAGGAGCTCACGGATTTCTGCGCCCTCTTCGGCGCGAAGCTGCGTCCCGTCACCGTTGACACGGCGCTCTTTGAAAATGCCCCGACCAGCAAGCGCTACCCCAAGGAGATGTACTACCGCCTGCTCTCCCCGCTCATCCTGCCGAAAGAGCTTGAGCGCATATTGTACCTCGACCCGGATATGCTCATTATCAATCCCCTGCGTCCGCTGTGGGAGCTGAACCTTTACGGGAAGACCTTTGCCGCTGCGGCGCACACGGGGCTTACCGAAATGGCGAATGAAATCAATCAGGTGCGGCTCGATACGGAGCATGAATACTTTAACTCCGGCGTCATGCTCATCGACCTGAACGCCGCGCGCAGGCTCGTCACTGCGGAGGACGTTTTCAATTGCGTCAATGAACACGAAAAGGAACTGATACTTCCGGATCAGGACGTTTTCAACATCCTCTACGGCGATCAGACCGTGCCCGTTGACGATGTTGTATGGAACTACGATGTGCGCAATTACTCCAAGTACCTTATCCGCAGCACTGGCAAGCACGACCTGTATTGGGTCATGCACAACACCGCCGTCCTGCACTTCTGCGGAAAAAACAAGCCGTGGCACGAGGATTATAAAAATCCCTTCGGCATGCTGTACCTGCACTATATGAATCTTACCGAACGAAAAGGATAATTGACCCGCCGCTCAGTCGTTGTTTGACTGAGCGGCGGGTTTTGCTATATTTAAGGATTACGGATTCATCGTGTAGTTCGGAGCTTCCTTGGTGATGTAGATATCGTGCGGGTGGCTCTCCTTGAGGCCTGCGCTCGTGATGCGCACGAACTTCGACTGGGTACGCAGCTGCTCGATATTGTGCGCACCGACATAGCCCATACCGGAGCGCAGGCCGCCCATCATCTGATAGATGGTCTCGGACACGGGGCCGCGGAAGGGTACGCGCCCCTCGACGCCTTCGGGAACGAGCTTCTTGTTGTTCTGCTGGAAGTAACGGTCACGGCTGCCGCAGGCCATCGCGCCCATGCTGCCCATGCCGCGGTAGACCTTGAACTGCCTGCCCTGGAACACCTCGGTGTCGCCGGGCGCTTCCTCGCAGCCGGCGAGCATGGAGCCGAGCATAACGGTCTTTGCACCGGCGGCAAGCGCCTTGACGATATCACCTGAGTACTTGATGCCGCCGTCGGACACGACAGGGATGCCGTACTTATCGCCCATCTCGGCGCACTGGAGAACGGCACTGACCTGCGGCATGCCGATACCGGCGACGATGCGCGTGGTGCAGATAGAGCCCGCGCCGATGCCGACCTTGACGCAGTCCGCGCCCGCCTTGATGAGCGCTTCGGTCGCCTCCGCGGTGGCGACGTTGCCCGCGACAAGCTGTGCATCGGGGTACTTGGCCTTGACCTTTTCGACCGTGCGCATGATGTTGGCCGAGTGGCCATGGGCAGAGTCGAGCACGAGCACGTCAACGCCCGCATCGATAAGCGCGCCGGTACGGTCGAGCACGTCATTCGTGACGCCGATGGCGGCGGCGCAGAGCAGACGGCCGGATGCGTCCTTTGCGGAGTTCGGGTACTTGAGCACCTTTTCAATGTCCTTTATCGTGATAAGGCCGCGCAGCTTGTAGTCCTTATCGACTATGGGGAGCTTCTCTATACGGTTCTTCTGGAGGATGGCCTTGGCTTCGTCAAGCGTCGTGCCGACAAGGCCGGTGACAAGCCCGGTCTTGGTCATGACCTCATCGATGCGGCGGCTCATATCTGTCTCAAACTTCATATCGCGGTTCGTGATGATGCCGATGAGCTTGCCGTTTTCGTCAACGATGGGCACGCCGGAGATGCGGAACTTTGCCATGAGCGCGTCCGCGTCGCCGAGGGTATCGCCGGAGCTGAGGTAGAAAGGATTTGTAATAACGCCGTTTTCGGAGCGCTTGACCAGATCGACCTGCTCGGCCTGCTGCTCAATGCTCATGTTCTTATGGATGACGCCGATGCCGCCCTCTCTCGCAACCGCGATCGCCATGCGGTACTCGGTAACGGTATCCATGGCCGCGCTCATGACGGGCACGCCGAGCCTGATCTTATTGGTGAGCCATGTTCCAAGCTCAACATCGGCAGGCAGAATGTCACTCTCGGCGGGAACGAGAAGCACGTCATCAAACGTAAGCCCCTCACCGACGAAACGGCTGCTGTACAAATCCTGAAGACCCATATGATATTACCCCTTTTCTTATTTTTTGCCATTTTACCAGATTCCGCAGTAAAGTCAAGAAGATTATTTCCCGTGGCTGCGGGCGTAGTAGAATATGTACTGCTGGGCAAGACCGGCGTATTCCCCGAGCGTCGCGGGATCAAAGTCCTTGGGGAAGTTCTCCCTGAGCGCGCGCCTTATCCACACGTCTATTGGGAACGCTTCGAGGTGATACAGCCCGAATAGCACGACGCAGTTTGCGACCTTCGGCCCTATCCCCTGCTCGCGCATGAGCCGCGCGCGGGCGCTGACGCAGTCGCAGCTTATCAGCGCCTTGAGATCAAGACTCCCGTCCGCGACGGCCTGCGCCGCTGACATGATATACGGCGCGCGGTACCCGCAGCGCAGCACGTCAAGCGCGCCCGGTTCGAGCGCGGCTATCCTCTGCGCTGACGGGAATGTGTAGTACACCGTGCCCTCGAACTCGACCGGGTCGCCGAAGCTTTCGCACAGGCGCTCAACTATGCCCTTTATGCGGCTGATGTTATTGCACTGGGAGATGATGAACGAGCACAGCGCCTCCCACGGCTCCTGCCGCAGTATCCTTATCCCCTGCCCATAGGCTATGCAGGCATCGAGATATTCCCCGCCGTGAAAGCCCGCGCTTATCCCGGCATAGTCCCGGTCAAGGTCAAAGTATTCGCGCCACATTTTCTCAGGCGCGTCCGAGCATAGGTACACTTCCCCGTCCTCCGTCCATACCCGGGCGGGATAGCCGAACGCTGTGCCGCGGTATATGCCGTTTTCGTCCGCGTTCCAGCGGAAGCACTGGCCGCACTCAAAGGTCTTTTCTATATCAAGCTCACACGCTGATGCCAGATGTATCGTCTCAGCCATTAGAACCACTCCCTGTTTTTATTTCTGTGCCTTTCTGTACTCCGAGGGCAGCAGGTGGTAGCGCTCCCGGAAAGCCGAGGAAAACTTGCCCGCGCTGTCATAGCCCACGGCTTCTGCCACGGCGGCAATGCTCAGCTCCGTTTCGCGCAGCAGCTCCGCCGCCTTTTCCATGCGGTGTTCCTTCATGTGCGAGGCTATCGACTCCCCGTACACCGCCTTGAAAACATCCTTGAGCGTCGTCGGGTTCATGAGGTATTTGTGCGCAAGCTCCTCAATGGTGATGCGCTCCTCCGGGTGGGCGAGCAGCTCATCGTGCATGCGCCGCGCCGTCTCCACCTGCTCGACGGAAAAGCCCTCGACGCTCTGTCCCGCGGCCTCGCCCTCGCCTCCGCGCGGGCAGGATATCTCCATTACGCGCTCTGTCACCTTATGCAGCAGCTGCGCCTCTACCGTATCGGCGGCTTTATAATAAACCTCGCGCCCGTCGCGCCGGCTGGTGATAAGCCCAGCCTCGCGCAGCTGCCGCAGGTGGTGCGACACCGCGGGGCTCGACATATCCACCAGCGCCGAAATATTCGCCACACACTCCTCGCAGTGGCACAGCAGCCAGAATATTCTCAGGCGGCTGCTGTCGTCAAGCAGACGGAACACATCGGCCACAGCGTCAAAATCACGCTCGCGCACAAGCTGCTTTTTCAGGAAAGCAGCCTTTCTCGGATTTCCGTGATCGTGGGGCAGAAGCTTCTCATCCATGGTGCAAGCTGCGCGGTACGATGCCCGCGTTTTCCTTTCCATTTTCCTTTTGGAAAACATATTTTCCCTTTTGGCAGAGGCCGTCTCCGAGGCATTGACTTTCCCCCGCGCACATATTATACTTCAGCCATAAAGATTAAACAAGCACTTAATCATTAATCTTGGAAAGGAACTTATAAAAATGAAAAAGAGCTACAAGATCGATGTTGACTGCGCAAACTGCGCAAACCTCATGGAGAAGGCCGCAAAAGAGACCGCCGGTGTCAAGGACGCAAGCGTCAACTTCATGGCACTGAAGATGTTCGTCGAGTTTGAAGAGGGTGCGGAGCCCGAAAAGGTCATGAAGGACGTTCTCAAGGCCTGCCGCAAGGTCGAGCCCGACTGCGAGATCTTCATGTAAAACTCATCGCCCCGCTCGTTTACGAGCGGGGTGTGCTATAAGACATCATCCAAAAGGAGAGGCACCATGAACAGAAAGCAGAAAAAGAATCTGATCCGCATTATCATTGCCGCGGTGCTGCTGATCTTCATCAAGCTTGTCAGTCTCCCGGCATGGCTCAGCGTGGTACTGTATCTCGCGGCATATATAGTCATCGGCTATGACATTCTCCGCAAAGCCTTCAAGGGCATTCTCAACAAGCAGGTCTTTGATGAAAACTTCCTCATGGCCGTCGCTACTGTCGGCGCCATCACGCTGGCCGTGTATGAGCGCAGCGCCGATCTTAGCGAGGCCGTCGCGGTCATGCTGTTCTATCAGATAGGCGAGCTGTTCCAGAGCTACGCCGTCGGCAAGAGCCGCCGCAACATCAGCGCCCTGATGGACATCCGCCCCGACTACGCGAATATCGAAAAGGACGGTCAGCTTGAGCGCGTCGATCCGGACGAGGTCGAGATCGGCAGCGTCATCGTCGTCCAACCCGGTGAGAAGGTTCCTATTGACGGTACCGTCATTGAAGGCACCTCCAGCCTCAACACCAGCGCCCTGACGGGCGAGAGCCTGCCGCGCGACGTCGCCGTCGGCGATGAGATCATAAGCGGCTGCATCAACATGACGGGCGTCCTCAAGATAAGGACGAGCAAGGCCTTCGGCGAATCCACCGTCTCCAAGATCCTTGAGCTTGTCGAAAGCTCCGGTGCGCGCAAGTCCCGCGCGGAGAGCTTTATATCCCGCTTCGCCCGCGTCTATACCCCGGTCGTCTGCTACAGCGCTCTGGCACTCGCGGTGCTGCCGCCGGTCATTCGCCTCATCATGGGCATGGGCGGCGAGTGGAGCACATGGATCTACCGTGCTCTCACCTTCCTTGTCATCAGCTGCCCCTGCGCACTGGTCATCAGCATCCCGCTCAGCTTCTTTGCCGGCATCGGCGGAGCGAGCCACGAGGGCATTCTCATAAAAGGTTCGAACTATCTTGAGACTATGTCCCAGGTAAAGACGATGGTGTTCGACAAGACCGGCACACTCACTCAGGGCGTGTTCGAGGTCAGCGGCATCCACCACAGTGCCATTGAGGATGAGAAGCTCATAGAGTATGCGGCACTTGCCGAGTGCGCTTCTTCCCATCCGATAAGCCAGAGCCTGCGCCGCGCCTACGGTAAGGAGATCGACCGTGAGCGTGTGACGGATATTCAGGAGGTCTCCGGCAAGGGCGTCATAGCCACGGTCGACGGCGTGAGCATCGCGGCGGGCAATGACAAGCTCATGGCACAGTTGGGCATTGAGGCCATCCCCTGCCGCAGCGTCGGCACGGTTATACATATTGCCATTGACGGCAAGTACTCCGGGCACATTCTTATCTCAGATGTTGAGAAGCCCGACGCAAAGGATGCCATCGCCGCGCTCAAGCGCGCCGGCGTCACCAAGACCGTCATGCTCACCGGCGACGCTGACAGGGTCGCGCAGTACACGGCAAAGAATCTCGGAGTCGACGAGGTCTACAGCGAGCTGCTGCCCGGCGACAAGGTCGACAAGGTCGAAATGCTGCTCTCCAAGCTCGAAGGCCGCGGCAAGCTCGCCTTCGTCGGCGACGGCATCAACGACGCGCCTGTGCTCTCCCGCGCTGATATCGGCATAGCCATGGGCGCGATGGGCTCCGACGCCGCTATTGAGGCTGCCGACATTGTTCTCATGGACGACGACCCGATGAAGATCGCCAAGGGAATAAAGATATCCCGCAAGTGCATCCGCATCGTGCATGAGAACATCGTGTTCGCGCTCGTCATCAAGTTTGCGTGCCTGCTGCTCGGCGCACTCGGTATCGCGAACATGTGGGCCGCGATCTTCGCCGACGTCGGCGTTATGGTTCTGGCCGTGCTCAACGCGATACGCGCTCTCAGAGCCTGAGACTTAATACAACTGAAAAACTCCTGCCTGCGGGTTAAACCGCGGGCAGGAGTTTTTATATTTTATTGTCTTTATACGCCGAAGTACGCAAACATTATAACGAGGTAGACTATGTAAAGCCCGCCGATGAAGAAGCCTATCCAACGCTTGAAACGCCCGCAGATAAGCGCCGGGACGAGCGCGCCCGCAGAGACTACAAGGCATGCCGGGATATCCAGCAGCATCCCCTGATTCTCTACCGTCAGGGGCTTTCCGAGCAGCAGCGCGCATAACGGCATGATGAGCGTGATGTCCATCAGGTTTGCACCGATGATGTTGCCGACGGAGAGGTCGGACTGCTTTTTCCTGATGGCGGTGATGGTCGTCACAAGCTCCGGCAGAGAGGTGCCTATCGCGATCATCGTCGCGCCGATGATGGAATCGGGAACATGCAGCAGCTGTGCCAGCGCCGTGCCGTTATCAATAAGAAGCTGCGCACCGAGTACGATCGCCGCCGCGCCAAGCAGGAACTTGCCGATGTTTATGAGTATGTTCTTCCCGCTAGTGTCGACCTGCACTATCTCATTGCTGTCCGCGCCGTGCTCGCGCTTTGCGGAAATGAGGCTGTCCGCCATGAAGCCTGCGAAAAACAGCAGGATCACAACGCTCTCGATGATTGAGAGCTGGCCGTCCCGCGTGAAGGCGCACAGCACCGCGACCGAGCCGAGCAGCAGACAAGCCTTGACCGCGTACTGGCGGCGCGGCATCATGCACTCGAGACACACGAGCGACAGGCACATGATAAGTCCGGTGTTGGCCGTGACGGAGCCGACAGCGTTGCCGACGGCGATATCCGCATTGCCCTCAAAGGCTGCGAACACCGACACCATCATTTCCGGCATAGTCGTTGCAAAGCTCACGACCGTTGCGCCGATGATGAACTTCGGGATGCGCGACGCTTCAGCTATCCACGTCGCAGCATCGACGAAGAAATCTCCGCCCTTGATGATGCACAGCAGTCCCGCGGCAAACAGCAGCAGAACAAAGAAAAGGTTCCCTCCGGTAAAATCGATACCCATAGTGATCTCCCTCCATCTGACGTGAAAAAAAAGAGACTTTCGCACGATCAGCAAATGTGATGTGCTAAAAGTCTCATTACCTATCTAACAGGCGCATGACCACCGGAATCTCTTCCGGGAGAATGTTGACCATGCCTTTGCAATTACTCCCTTTTAACGTTAGGTCATGTTAACATATCGGCATCATCTTGTCAAGGAGTTTTTGGGGTATGCACGGAAATTTCTATTGACTTAATTCTTAACAGGATTTATACTCGTAATGTTTTTTATTCAGTCGTGAAAGGAGTCTGCCATGAAGAACAACCGCCGTCAGTCACTGTACGCGCTGCTCGCTGCGATAATCTGGGGAGCCGCTTTCTCCGCTCAGAGCATGTGCGCGCAGTATCTCGGGCCGTTCACGATAACGGCTCTGCGTTCTATCATCGCCTTTTTGGTTCTGCTTATCGTCTGCCTGCTGCGCAGGAGGACTGAGGTCGGCTCCCGACGCGATATAATCGTTGGCAGTCTTATCTGTGGCGCGGCGCTCTTCGCCGCCGCAAATCTTCAGCAGCTCGCGATCAATATGGGTGCGTCCGCCGGTAAGGCCGGCTTTGTTACGGCGCTGTATATCGTGCTCGTCCCGGTCGGGCAGATCTTCTTTAAGCATACCCTGCCGTCCCGCCACTGGCTCGCCGTCGCCGTTGCCGTCACCGGCATGTATTTTCTCTGCATCACCGATGGCTTCTCCATATCCTCCACCGACCTTATCCTCCTGATGTGCGCTTTCCTGTTCACTATTCAGATCCTCTCGGTCGACAGGTTCAGCTTCAGGGTCGACGGGCTCGTGCTCAGCTGCGGAATGTTCCTCGTTGTCTCTGTGCTGTCGGCGCTTGTCGCGCTGCCGTTCGAGGAGATAAGCGTATCGGCGGTGCGCTCGTGCATCTGGCCGCTGCTTTATATTTCCGTTTTCTCAAGCTGCCTTGGCTACACCTTCCAGATCCTCGCCCAGAAGGGCGGCAACCCCGCGGTCGTCTCTCTGCTGCTGAGCCTTGAGGCCTTCTTCGGCGCGGTGTTCGGCACGCTGCTGCTCGGCCAGCTCATGACCGGGCGTGAGCTTCTCGGCTGCGGACTCATGATCGCCGCAACGCTTATCGCCGAGCTTCCTATGCCCGTGAAAAAGAAATGAGTATACCGGCGTCCGGTTCAAGTCATAAACCGGACGCCGGTTTTTACATTGCGACGCTTTGTGTCTTATGTCTATACACGCATCCTCAATTATTCTGCTGGACGTTCGGGAAATCTATGATATAATAATTGTACCAATTTCGGGCAAAACTTATTGAAAATCGGAGGATGCAATGAATTACGACAAGCTGAAAAATACTGAGCTGTTCCTTTTCGACATGGACGGTACACTTTATCTGGGCGACAATGTTTATGAAGGCGCCGTTGAGCTGATGGAGGATCTCCCCCGCCTCGGCAAAAAATACATATACCTCACAAACAATTCCTCCCGTGCCGGCGAGGATTACATCACGCGTCTGCGCCGCCTCGGCTTCCCGTGCGAGCGCGAGAACGTGTTTACCTCCGGCATGGCAACGGGCATGTACCTCAACCAGCACCACCCTGGCGCCAAGGTGTACCTTGCCGGTACGAAGGCCTTTTACCGCGAGCTTGTCAGCTACGGCATTGACCTCGTGAATGACGAGCTTGGGCACACCGAGGCCGAGGACGTCGACGTTGTGGTGCAGGGCTTTGATACCGAGCTTGTGTATGAAAAGCTTGACAAGGCCGTCCACTTCCTGCGCCGCGGCGCGCACTTCATCGCCGCCAATCCCGATTGGGTCTGCCCCATGCCGCGCGGCGAAGTCCTGCCCGACTGCGGCAGTATCTGCGCCCTGCTCACCGCCTCCAGCGGCGTGAAGCCGAACTACATCGGCAAGCCCAACCGCAACATGATAGACGTTATTTCCGCCATGACCGGCATCCCCAATGAGAAGATATGCGCCGTCGGTGACAGACTGTATACCGACATTGCCGTTGCGCAGAACGCGGGCTCCGTCTCCGTGCTCGTCCTCTCAGGCGAGACGGATCAGAAGATGGTCGACGAGGCCGAGCGCAAGCCGGACTATGTCCTTGCCGACGTTCATGAGCTGCACGAAATTCTCAAGAGCCTGTAATATACATATCCATAAAATGCGCGCCGTACCTGCATCAAGGTACGGCGCGCGCTTTTCATTTCAATATTGCCGTAAATTCTATTATCCCCGGCTGCGGTGCGGCGGCCTTTATCGTCCCTCTGTGCGCCTGCGCTATGCTGCGCGCGATGGACAGCCCTATGCCGAAGCCGCCCGTCTCAGATGAGCGCGACTTGTCCGGCCTGTAAAAGCGGTCAAACAGCTTATTGAGCTCCTCCTGCGGGAGCTCCGCGCAGGCGTTCGAGCAGCGCAGCACGATTCCTGACTTCTCCTTTTTGAGGCCGATCCTCACCGGGGAAGTATCCAGCGCGTATTTCATGGCGTTATCCAGCAGTATCGAGCAGAGCTGGCGTATCTGCGCCTCATCCCCATGGTAGCTCAGGCCGCTTTCAATATCCTGCTCCAAGGTGAGACCCGCCGCCTGTGCCGAATCCGCAAAGGAATCCGCCGTCTCCGCGACCGCCGCCGAGATATCGAAGTCCGCCATTATCACCGGCGGGCGCTCCTCGTCCATGCGCGAGAGCGTCACAAGGTCGTTCACGAGGTCGCGCATCTTATCCGTCTGCGCCTGTATTTTATCTATCCATTTGTTCTTGCCGGTCTCCATTTCAAGTACGCTCAGGCAGGTCGTGATTACCGTGAGCGGTGTTTTCAGCTCGTGCCCCGCGTCGGTAATGAACTGCTTCTGCTGCTCGGCGCTGCGCACAACCGGGTCTATCGCGCGGCGCGAGAACAGCCGCAGCAGCATATAAGTCATCAGTGTGCAGAATACTATCGCCGCGGCAGAACCCGTCAGCTGCCCTTTAATGGATAGAAGATCCTGATAGCAGTCAAGGAATACCGCCATGTTCCGGTCTTCGCCCGTGCGCACCACAAGGTACTTATACCCGCTCACATAGCCGTAACCCTCGCCATGCTTCAGCGCAAGTGCGAGGTAAGGATCCACATCCTCCTCTGTCACCGCCGCGATGCTGTTGAGGTCGGCGTCTTCGAGCTCACCCGCGTCATTATAACGCAGGACGAAAAAGCGCGTAGAGAACGGCGTTTCGATATTTATCGGGTCGTTCGGCCGACGCTCGGGGCGCTCTCCCTCCGGGTGATCTCCCCGCTGCTGGATGGGAAAACTGCCCTGATTCTCGGTGATGAAGCTCAGTACCTCATTGAGCCTTGCGTTTGTGGACACCAAGCTCGTCACGTCTACTATCACGCTCAGCAGCAGCATGACCAGCAGCACCGACAGCATCGCTATACGCACGAACCTTTTCTGAAGCTTTGCTATCATTTCGCCGCCTCCAGCACATATCCCATGCCGCGGATGACGCGGATAGCCGCTGCGGAGCCGATGGCCTTGAGCTTCTTTCTGAGGTTCGAGATATGCACCCACACGACGCTGACCTCGGCCTCGCTGTCCCAGCCCCAGACGCTCTCCATGATCTTATCCGTGGAGAAGATAACTCCTGGGGAGCGCATCAGCAGCTCCATCACCTGATACTCTCGCCCGCTCAGGCGCACGGCCTCCGTGCCGCAGCAGAGCATTCCGCTGCCGCACTCCATGCTCAAATCGCCCACCGTCAGCCGCCGCGGGCGGTACTCCCCGCCGCGGCGCAGCATCGCGCGCAGCCTTGAGAGCAGCTCGTCCGGTGCGAAGGGCTTGGGCAGATAATCGTCCGCACCTGCGTCAAAGCCGGCAATGCGGTCGTCCTTCTGTCCCTTTGCGGTCAGGAGCATGACCGGCGTTGCGACGCCGTCCTCGCGCAGGCGGCTGAGTACCTGAAGTCCGTTCAGCTTCGGCATCATTATATCGAGAATTATCGCGTCATACACACCCGTCGATGCGTACTCGTAGGCATCCGCGCCGTTATGCACGGTATCTACCGTATACAGATTTTTTTCCAGAAAGACACTCAGCGCCTCGGCGAGGTCCTTTTCATCTTCCGCGATCAAGAGCTTCATACCGTTCTCCCGTTGTACTTATAATAATTTATAAATGAATTGTATGCTCTCTTCTTAAAGCTTGCCTAAAGAAATTTCTCCTCTGCGCTTTAAGCTGCCTTAAGCTTTGCGGCATATATTATAGCCGAGCAAGGGTCAGGCGACCCAAAACGCTCCGAAAGGATACGATCAATATGAAGAAAATCATTGCTTCTATACTCGCCTTCTTTTCCCTCGGCTCAGCAGCGGGAACCACCGAGCCGACCGCGACAGCGGCAGCCGCGGCGGTAAGCGAGTATACAGTCATCAGCGGTGAAGTCCTCGAAATAAACGACAGCTCGCTGACGCTCCTTCTTGATATGGGTGAAGCGCCAAACGGTGAAGCCCCCGATGGTCAGATGCCCGAAAAGCCTGACGGCGAAGCCCCCGATGGACAGGCTCCCGAGAAGCCCGACGGCGATGCGTCCAACGGCCAGCCGCCTGAGATGCCTGACGGTCAGGCTCCGAACGGCCAGATGCCCGGCGGCAGAACTGTGACCGTCGATACCTCCAATGCGATTATAACACGCGACGGCGCGGAAGTCACCGTCAAAGATATCTCCGTCGGCGATAAAGTCTCCGTCTCAGCAAAGGACGGCGAACTGAGCTATATCGAAAACGACGCCGCTCCCGGCTCTGCCCCCGGCGGAGCGCCGGGCGGCTTCGGCGGCAGCAGCGAGGTCACTCAGGGCAGCAGCGCGAACACCATAAGCACTGACGGCGAATACTCCGGTGAAAGCTACAGCTCCACCGGCAACGATGAGAACGCCCTGCGCATCGACGGCGCTGCCGTCACGCTCTCCGATGTATCTGTGAGCAAGTCCGCAGGCTCCAGCTCCAACCCCGAAAACGGCGACTTCTACGGAGTCAACGCCGCGATCCTCGCGACAAACGGCGCGACTGTAGATATTAAAGATTCCGATATATCTTCCTCCGCGCAGAACGGAAACGGCGTGTTCAGCTACGGCGGCGGCACGACCGTGAATATCTCCGACTCGACCATCAGCACCACCGCGGATAATTCCGGCGGCATTCAGACCACCGGCGGCGGCACAACGAACGCGGCTGACCTCACCGTCACGACCGCGGGCAATTCTTCCGCGGCGATCCGCTCCGACCGCGGCGGCGGCACCGTGAACGTCGACGGCGGCAGCTACACATCGAACGGCTATAACTCCCCCGCCGTATATTCCACGGCAAGCATCACCGTGAAGAACGCCGACCTCACCGCGAACAATTCCGAAGCGCTCGTCATTGAGGGCAAGAATTCGATAGCCCTTGAAAACTGCGCCGTCTCCGGGAACATGAGCGACACCGAGGGCGCAAGCTCCGACGAAAACGTCCACAGCGTGATGATCTATCAGTCCATGTCCGGGGACGCCGATGTCGGTACCTCCGAGTTTTCAATGACCGGCGGCAGCCTTACCTCGAATAACGGCGATGTGATTTACGTCACGAACACCCACAGCATCATAAAGCTCTCCGGTGTTGAGATAACCGACGCGGACGGCGAGGGCTGCTTCATGCGCGTATGCGGCAACAGCGGCAGCCGTGGCTGGGGGTCAGCCGGTTCCAACGGCGCGCAGGTCGAGTTCACAGCGGACGGGCAGAATATAAGCGGCGATATCATCGTCGACAGTATCTCCACCCTTGACATGACGCTCACAAACGGCAGCTGCTTTACCGGCAGGATCAGTATTGCGGCGAACCTCACAGGAAGCACTGCCGTTGAGAACAACGCCGTCATAACCATCGGCGAGGGCTGCATCTGGAAGCTCACCGGCGACTGCACAGTGACGAGCCTCACCAACAACGGCACCATTGATTTTAATGGCTACACTATCACTCTCGCTGACGGCAGCGTGCTCAAATAAATAGCAAAAACAGGGTTCCCCTGTTTATATAAAAAGCTGCACGGCAATGTCCTCCCGCCGTGCAGCTTTTGCGTTTTATTTACTTCTTCGTGACGATGTGATCCTTATCCTTGTAGATGCTGTTCGCGGGAATGACGCCGCGCACGCAGGAGGTCGGATAAATGTTCGAGCAGCGGCCGACGACCGTACCGGGATTGAGGACGCTGTTGCAGCCGACCTCGACATTGTCGCCGAGCATTGCGCCGAACTTCTTGCGCCCGGTCTCAATAGGCGCGCCGGGAACCTTGACGGTGACAAGGGTCTTGTCGCTCTTGACGTTGCTGGTTATCGAGCCTGCGCCCATGTGCGCCTTGTAGCCAAGGACGGAGTCGCCCACGTAGTTATAGTGCGGGGTCTGGACGTTATCGAACAGGACGACGTTCTTGAGCTCCACGGAGTTGCCGACGACGGCGTTCTTGCCGACGATGGCGCTGCCGCGGATGAACGCGCAGTGGCGGATCTCCGCGCCGTGGTCGATGATGCAGGGCGCGCCGAGGTAGGCCGAGGGGAACACCTTCGCGTCCTTCGCCACCCATACGCCCTCGCTGGGGTTATCGAACTCGTTTGGGTCGAGCGTGGGGCCGAGCTTGAGGATGAAATCCTTTATCCCGTCAAGCACCTCCCAAGGGTAGGTCTTGCCGTCGAACAGTTCCTTTGCGATGGTCTTATCCAGATCGAGAAGTTCTTTTATTTCAACCATTTTTCTTACCTCACTTGACTCTGACGAGCTTGCCCGCGTCGGCCATTGCAGCGATGATGGCGTCTACCTTTTCCTCGCACAGCTCATGCGTGGACGCTTCCGACATAACACGCAGCAGCGGCTCTGTGCCGCTCTTGCGCAGCAGGACGCGGCCGTTGTCGCCAAGCTCGGTCTCTGCCTTCGCGACCGCTGCCTTGACCTTTTCGTCATTGAGCGTTTCGTCCTTATCGGTGACGATGACATTCTTGAGTACCTGCGGGTACATGGTCATACCGGAGGCGAGCACGGAGAGCGGCTCCTTAGTCTCGGTTATAGCTTCCATTACCTTGATGGCAGTCAGCAGGCCGTCGCCGGTGTTCGCAAGGCGGCCGAAGATGATGTGGCCGGACTGCTCGCCGCCGATCAGGTGTCCGTTCTGACGCATATTCTCGGCAACATACTTGTCGCCAACAGCGGTCTTTTCATAGCCTATGCCCAGCTCGTCGAGAGCCTTGTACAGCCCCATGTTGGACATGATAGTCGTGACGACCTTGGAGTTGCCGAAGGTGCCGCGCTCCTTCATATACTTTGCGCAGACATACATGATATGGTCGCCGTTTATCTCATTGCCCTTCTCGTCGACGGCAAGGCAGCGGTCAGCGTCGCCGTCAAAGGCGAAGCCGACGTCAAGCCCGTTATCGACAACGAACTTCTGAAGGTTATGTATATGCGTCGAGCCGCAGTCAACGTTGATGTTCAGACCGTCAGGCTTGTTTGCGAGCACGTAGGTATCCGCGCCGAGGGCGTCGAACACGCTCTTTGCCATCTGCCATGTACTGCCGTTGGCGCAGTCAAGGCCGATCCTGCGTCCCTTGTAGGAGCGCGTCGCGAGGGAGATAAGGTAGCCAATGTAGCGGTTGCGGCCGGCGGCATAGTCCACCGTGCAGCCGATCTGCTCACGCTGGGCGTAGGGCAGCTGCTCATCTGAGTCGAGGTATTCCTCGATCTTGTCAAGCAGGGACTCTTCCATCTTCTCGCCGTCGCCGTTGAGGAGCTTTATGCCGTTGTCGTAATACGGGTTGTGGCTTGCAGAGATCATGATGCCGCAGTCGAAATCGTCCGCGCGCGCGATGTAGGACACGCTCGGCGTGGAGGTAACGTGCAGCAGATATGCGTCCGCGCCGGAGGCGGTGAGCCCCGCGCAGAGCGCCGCTTCAAACATGTAGCTTGAACGGCGGGTGTCCTTGCCGATAACTACCTTTGCTCTGTGCGCCTTGCTGCTGTAGTACCAGCCGAGATAGCGGCCTATGCGGAAGGCGTGGTCGACCGTCAGATTTACGTTTGCTTCCCCGCGGAAGCCGTCAGTTCCGAAATATTTACCCATTGTTTCCTCCTGAATTAGAGTCTGGACGCCGCCGCGGTGTCAAGATACACGGTGACCTCCGTAGGAATTTGCAAAAATGATGCAGGTATATATGTAATGGTCTTGCCATAAACCATCTCAAAAACGGCCGCGGCCTTATCCTCGCCCCCGGCAAGCAGGATGATGTTCCTCGCCTCGGTCAGCGTCTTGATGCCCATCGTCACGGCGTACTCGGGCATATTCTCCTTCGTATAACCGCGCTCGGAGAGCTGGCGCTTTGTTCTGTCCGTCAGCTTCTGGACGTGGGTATACGAATCAAAAGGCGTTGCGGGCTCGTTATAGCCGATGTGCGCATCCTGACCGATGCCGAGCACGGCAAGGTCGAGCCCGCCGAGGCTCTCTATGAGCCGGTCATACTCCTCTGGCGCAGCAGCGTCCGGGAAAAAGCAGTTCTCTTCACTTACATCCGCCGCGCACAGCTGCTCTCTCAGGAAATTTTCGCAGTCATGCCTTTCAGAAAACTCCGTCACCGCTAAGATGCGCGCGTTTTTCAGGCTGACCTCGCCCGCGGCGCACATTTCGCCGAGCCGCTTATACAGCCCTTTCACGTCGCGCCCTGCGGCGAGGGCTATCGCCGCGTCAGGCTTTGCGCAGACGATATCCTTTATCTGCCGCGCGGCCTGTTCTTCTATCTCAGATGCTTCACCCTTGATAATTTTCAATTCAGACATCCCCTATAATTTCACGCTCACCGGGAACACTACCATTATTAAGTTTATCTGTCAGGAGCGTTCCCCATGGCAATAATAATCATCAGGACAATAATAATATATCTCGCGCTGCTCGTCACGATGCGTGTTCTCGGCAAGCGGCAGCTTGGAGAATTGGAGCTATCGGAGTTCGTCGTCGCCGCGCTCATCGCGGATCTCGCCTCGCACCCGCTCCAGGACCTCGGCATACCGATGATAAACGGCCTTGTGCCGATCTTCACGCTCTTCTGCTGCGAGGTGCTCATCACGGGTCTGAGCCTCAAAAGCATCCGCCTGCGCGGCTTTCTCTTCGGCAAGCCGAGCTTTCTCATCGTGCGCGGAAAGATCGATCAGGCGGAGATGCGCAAGAGTCGCTTCACATCTGAAGAGCTGATGCAGGAGCTGCGCAGCAAAAGCTGCACGGATATAAGCTCCGTCGAATACGGCATACTTGAAACTGACGGCACGCTGAATGTCATCCTCTTCCCTGCCGAGCGCCCCGCGACAGCCGGGCAGCTTGGGATAAGCACAGAAGACGGCGGCTATCCGAGCATCGTCATAAACGACGGGCGCGTAATAGACACGAACCTCCAAAAACTTGGCCTTGACCGCAGCTGGCTCAGCGCGGAGCTGAAGCGTCAGGGCAAAGGCAATGAAAAAGACATCTTCCTCATGACCGTAAACCAGAGCCGCGAGGTCTATATCTCCGTAAAGGAGGCCGTGCAATGAAAAAGGAAGCCATCGCAGGTGCTGTGCTCGCGCTGCTCATCGCGCTGTCCGCATGGAACATATACTCCATCGACGCGCTTACCGACGGCATCGGCGATTCTCTGCGCATGTCGCAGGCGCTCGCGGACATCGGTGACTTTGACAGCGCCAAGACGGAGCTCGATAAAGGTCTCAAGCTCTGGCTGAACGCCGACGGCTATACCCATATCTTTCTCCGTCACCCGGAGATCGATTCGACCACCGACGCGTTTTATGAGCTACAAGAGCTGCTGCTTGACGGCGGCGGTGACGGCTGCGCTGCGGCTTATGACAAACTGCGCTACCATTTGGAGAGCATACGCAGCATGGAGCACATCTCTATCGGCAGTGTACTGTGACTGTATAGATCACTTATCGGTAAGGAGCTTCGTCAGCTCCTCCATGAAAGTGTTGATATCCTTGAAGCTGCGGTAGACCGACGCGAATCGGACATAAGCCACCTCGTCCACGCTCTTGAGGCGGGACATGACCATCTCGCCGATATCGACCGTCTTTACCTCGCGCTCAAGATTGCTCTGGAGCTCCTGCTCTATATCGTCTGCAATGCCCTCAAGCGTCGCAAGCGGAACCGGGCGCTTCTCGCAGGCTCTTACCATGCCGTTTATTAGCTTGACCTTGTCGAAGGACTGGCGGCTGCCGTCACGCTTAACGACGACCAGCGGCAGTCTCTCGATGATCTCATATGTGGTAAAGCGCTTCTGGCAGGCAAGGCACTCACGGCGGCGGCGTATCGTCGCGCCCTCCTCTGCCGGGCGTGAATCGATGACCTTACTCTCGGTATATCCGCAAAACGGGCATTTCATATATCTTTCTCTCCCAATCCCCAAAATTAGCGAGTGTATTATATCATAGGAAGTTCTAATTTTCCACAGTAATTATGAACAATTACAACTATTCTGTACAGTCAGCTTCCACAAAAAGTTATGTAATCTTTGTTCTGTAAACTGTTTTATGTTAATTATTTTAAGTAAATAAAATTACGTATACTAGTGTTCTTCCACACATGCAGCACCGCCCTGAGCTTCCCGCGAAGCCCAGGGCGGTGTTTGTATATGTGGAAAAACTGGCTGTTTTGCATATGCTTGTTAGGAGCGCATTGACCTCTTGCAATATCGGAATAATTCTGATAGAATTATCGTAGAATAATTCAGGAGGTGCTGAACTGTGATTATCAAATCTTCGACTGCGCTTCGCAATGACTACGGCATGATCTCCGATCTGGCGCATGATGAAGCAGAACCTATCTATATCACCAAGAACGG
>CAKTKV010000005.1 GCA_934572355.1 uncultured Oscillospiraceae bacterium | reverse complement strand
TTTTTGTGGGACAAAAGAACTACCGTCTCGACGTGCCGAGTTCTTGGTAACATGTCGACAGCTTTGACCTTTTCAAGCGTATAGCCATAGGCATTGAAGCGTAGAATATCTCTTGCAAGCGTCGCGGGATCGCATGAGACATAGACGATGCGCTGCGGCTGCATCGCGGCGACAGCTTCTATCGCATTCTCAAGCAGACCCTTTCGCGGCGGATCGACAACGACAACGTCGGGGCGTTCTCCTCGCTCATACAGGGCTTTGGCCGCCTGCCCCGCATCTGCCAAAATAAACTCCACATTGGTCACATTGTTGGCCAATGCGTTTTTGTTAGCGTTGTCCACAGCCTCTGGGACGATCTCCGCGCCGATAACTTTTTTCGCGTGCGCGGAAAGACAGAGACTTATCGTTCCCGCTCCGCAATAGAGATCGAGAGCAAGCATGTCCGGCGTCAGTGCGGCATATTCAAGGGCACGGGCATACAGCCGCTCCGCCTGAGGCGGGTTCACTTGAAAGAAAGCCTGGGGAGCAATATCGAACTTGAAGCCGCAGAGCGTGTCATTGATGCTGCCGCGCCCCCACATGGTATAGAAGTCCCCGGAGAGAACAGTATTACCTGTGCTGCGGTTGATGTTCAGAACGATCCCGGTAAGCTCAGGGCAGGCTTTCCTGAGGCAGTCTACAAGAGCCTGCGTCTTCTTGCCGAAGCCCTCTCTGGAAACAATGCACAGCAGCACATCACTTCCGTGAACAGAACGGCGGCAGAACACATGACGGACAGCGCCTGTCCCGGCAGCTTCGTTATACGGCGCGATGCCGTTCGAGTTCATAAACTCCGTCACAGCGATGGCGGCGCGGCAGCTTATCTCATCCTGAATAAGACAATCGTCAACGGCGATGAGCTGATGGCTGCGCTCACGGAAAAAGCCGCAACGAGCTTTGCCGTCAACTGTGCCGACGGCAAAGATGCCTTTATTGCGGTAATGCGAAATGCTTTCGCTGCCGATGATCTCCGTGGCCTGTACACTCTGCTTGCCTATGCGCCGCAGGGCGCTGTTGACAAGGCCGAGCTTGAAGCGCAGCTCCTCCTCATAGTTGATGTGCTGCGTGTCACAGCCGCCGCACATGCCGAAATAAGGGCAGGCAGACTCGATGCGCGCAGGCGACGCCTTGATGAGCCTTTCGCCGCGTGCATAAGCGCAGTCATGCCTGACCTTGACGATTTTAATTTCCCACTCCTCGCCGGGTATCGCCTTAGGAACAAACACGATGCGCCCATTTATGCGGCAGATGCCGCTGGCGTCAGAGCTATAGTCTTCGATCGTGACGGGGTATATATCGTTTTTCTTCATAATTTCCATAAATAAATCATAGCACAGCGGAACATTTATAGCAAACAAAAATTCGGCATTCGCGTACATAATAATCGAATAACCGCAAATAATACCAGCGTTACAAACTAAGGAGGATAGATATGAAGAAGTCTTTTGTATATCTGGTATGCATGCTGCTTATGGCGGCGATGCTCTGCGGCTGCGGCGCGAGCAACACGGACAGCGGAATGGTGTCCTCATCCCCGGCGCAGACTATTCCCACGGCTACGGCGACAGTGATGCCGACCACGAGCCCAATGGCATCGTCAGATGTCGGTACCGGCAGCCAGACCAGCTCACCCAGCGTGAGCGGCACGACCGGGAACGGCACGGGTGCAGCTACAGAATCGGCCATGCCGAGCAGCAGCGCAGACGCGTAATTACTAACGCGTAATTACTAAGATATGAAGAGACTGCAAATTTTTTGCGGTCTCTTCATATTTTATGCTTGATTATACATTGCTGAGGGATTATCATGTTTTACCGTACAAAGAGAAAGAATATCTGGAGGTATAAACATGAGCTATATTCCTACAGTCGAGCAGGCGCATGAACTGCTTGAGCGCTACAACAAGGAGCCGTTCCATATCCAGCACGGCGAGACGGTGTCCAAGGTCATGGGCGAATTTGCCAAGGAATACGACCCTGAGAACGTAGAGTTCTGGAAGGCCGTCGGCATGCTCCACGACATAGATTTTGAGCTGTACCCCGAGCAGCACTGCGTCAAGGCAAACGAGATACTGCATGAGCTGGACATCGATGAGGACATGATCCACGCGATAATCAGCCACGGCTATGGTATATGCATCGACGTTGAGCCGACGAAGTACATGGAAAAGGTACTGTTTGCGACCGACGAGCTTACCGGGCTTATCGGAGCTGTTGCCCTTATGAGGCCGACGGGCATATCCGACATGGAAACAAAGTCCGTAATGAAGAAGTTTAAGGACAAGAAGTTTGCCGCAGGCTGCTCGCGCGATGTTATCCGTCAGGGTGCGGAGATGCTCGGGATGGAGCTTAACGAGCTTATCGGCAAGACGATAGACGCAATGCGCGCCTGATGCTGAAAGCGTTTTATGCCGGCGTCAACGGACTTACCGCTGACGCCGATTTACATATACTGTCGGAGTATAGGCTCGGGCGGCTTGAGAAAACGGCGCGGCCTGAGGCAAGGGCGCAGAGTTTAGCTGCGGAGCTGCTGCTTATCCGTGCAGTATGCTCAGTGTATCCGGTGGCTGCGCTCCCGCTCAAAATCACAGTGGGGGAGTTCGGCAAGCCGGAGCTATGCGGCATTGAGCTTGAGTTCAGTTTGTCGCACTCGGCGGGTATGGTACTGTGCGCGATAAGCGACAAGTGCGTCGGCGCGGATATCCAGCTGCGCACGGTATATAACGCCGCGCTTGCGGAGAGGTTCTTTACCAAAAAAGAAGCCGCCGCCATAGCACAGGCGGCGGATAAGGATCAGACGTTCACGCAAACTTGGGCAGTCAAGGAGAGCTATCTGAAGCTGCTCGGAACGGGTATGCACAGGCCGCTCAGTTCCTTTGACGTGAAATGCGATAACGGTTGCTTTTCAATTGACGGAGCTCCGGAGTGCAGCGTTTCCGTCACGGAACGGGGAGATCACACGATTACTGTTTCCGCGCTCACGGACGAAGTGCCGGAGTTTATTGAAGTCAGACTGTAAGTAATCACACGCTTATGCCGGCGTCCCGCATTGCTTTAAGGAGAGTTTCAAAGCCTTCCTGACTTATCTCGGTGAGCGGGAGACGGAGAATGCCGCTGTCCATGCCCATCATTTTCAGCGCGGCCTTGACAGGGATCGGGTTCGTCTCAACAAACAGTGCGGAGAAGAGCGAGGCATACTTTGCATACAGCTCCGTCGCCTCGGCATAGCTGCCCTCAAGACATAGTGCGCAGAGCTTCGCGACAGTGCCGGGGACGATGTTGCTCGCGACGGAGATAACACCGAGCGCGCCGAGGGACATAAGGGGTATGGTGCAGTCGTCGTTTCCGCTCCAGATATAAAGATCGTCCCCGCACAGGCTGCGTATCTTGGCGGCCAAGGCAATGTCCCCGGAGGCTTCCTTTATGCCGTTGATGTTCGGGTGCTGCGAGAGTACTTTGCAGGTATCGGCAGTCATGCCGATGCCGGTTCGACTGGGGACGTTATATAGGATCATGGGGATATCCACACGGTCGGCAACATAGCTGAAATGCTCGACAAGCCCCTTCTGGGTGGTTTTGTTATAATATGGCGTGACCATGAGGACGGCGTCGGCACCGGAATATTTCGCGTCTTCGGCGGCGCGCAGGGCGTTTGCGGTATTGTTGCTGCCTATCCCGGCGATCACCTTCATGCGTCCGTTGACGGTGCGCACCGTCACGCGGACAATCTCGTCATGCTCGTTAGGCGTATGTGTCGCGTTTTCGCCGGTCGTGCCGCAGACAACAAGGGCCGAGGTTCCGTTTTCATACTGGAACTCAATGTTCTTTTTAAGTCTCTCATAGTCTACGCCGTGCTCATTGAAGGGCGTAACTATTGCTGTGCATGAGCCTTTGAAAACAGGTACTTTAACCATAACAGCCTCCACATAGAAGATTTCATCACACAATGTATTAACACTTTTCGCGATTTATTACCGAGGCAATGTATGCTTCATTGAAAAATGCAGCGGGCGGTGTTATAATAAAGCGGATAAAAACTGTGCTGAAAGAGGAAAGACACTTGAAAAAGTCGGATTTTTATTTTGATCTGCCGCAGGAGCTGATCGCCCAGACCCCGCTTGAGAGGCGGGACGGGTCGAGACTGCTGCTGCTTGATAAGGTTTCCGGAGAGATTGAGCACCGCCATTTTTACGAGCTGCCGGATTTCCTGAATCCCGGAGACTGCCTTGTTCTCAACGACTCGCGCGTGCTCCCGGCAAGGCTTATCGGGACGCGCTCGACAGGCGGGAGCGTAGAGCTGGTGCTGCTGCGCGACCTCGGCGAGGGGCGCTGGGAGTGCCTGAGTCGTCCGGGGCGCAAAACGAAGCCGGGGACTGAGCTGAGCTTCGGAGAAGGACAGCTCACTGCTGTTGTGGAACAGGTCGCGGAGGGCGGAAACCGCATTGTAAAATTCAATTACGAGGGCATATTCCTTGAGGTGCTGGAGCGCCTCGGCAAGATGCCGCTGCCGCCATACATAAAGGAGGAGCTCCAGGACTCGGAGCGCTATCAGACGGTATACTCAAGAGAGCTTGGGAGCGCCGCCGCGCCGACCGCGGGGCTGCACTTCACAAAGGAGCTGCTGGAAAAGATTGCGGCAAAGGGCATAAAGGTCTGCTATGTGACGCTGCACGTGGGGCTTGGCACCTTCCGTCCGGTGAAGGAAGATGAGATCGAGGCGCACGAGATGCACTCGGAGTTCTGCATCGTCCCGGAGGAGACCGCCGCGGCAGTGAACGAAACGAAGAAGAACGGCGGGCATGTGATCGCGGTCGGTACGACCTCGTGCCGCACGCTCGAAAGCTTTGCCAAAGAGGACGGAACACTTGAAGCCTGTTCTGGATGGACGAATATTTTCATATATCCGGGTTATTGCTTCAAGTGCATAGACGCGCTTGTCACAAACTTCCATCTGCCGGAGAGCACACTTATAATGCTGGTGTCCGCACTGGCGGGACGCGAGCACATCATGAACGCGTACAATACCGCGGTGAGGGAGAAATACCGCTTCTTCTCATTCGGCGATGCGATGTTCATTAAATGAGAGAGCGCAAACTGCTGCTTTGTCACAATATCGAATAATAACGCGGCAGGGGAGGCCGGTCAGCCTTTGACTGCTGCGTTTTATTCACGTAATATTCATTGATTCTTTCTTGTTGACAGGTTATAATACAATTGAAGTAAAGTGTACTACAAATGTCAAATGGAGGCACTGTTCTATGTCTACATCTGTTATGCAGTTTCGCGTTGACGATGATCTGAAGGCGCAGGCAAGCGCAGTATATGAGGAGCTTGGCATTGATCTTCCGACCGCGCTGAGAATGTTTATGAAGCGTACTGTTGCGGTAAACGGCATTCCGTTCAGCATGACACTGCCTAAAGCCGCTGAACAGAACAGCAGCGAAATAGAAATGACCGATGATGAGAAAATAGATTTCGTTGCACAGAGAATTTTGCGGGAACACAAGGCCGCTTTTGAGGAACTGGCAAAATGATAAAGTTCTCAAAAGAAAAGGTTTTGCTATTACACAAGATTATCGCTGAAAGCACCGGAGGAAGCGTTGGCGTCCGTGATGAGGCTTTGCTCGAATCAGCGCTGGAAAGTGCCTTTTCCGATTACGGAGACAGCGAGTTCTATCCGACGAAGGAAGAAAAGGGCGCTCGTATCGGATATAGCCTGATATCCAACCATGCCTTTGTTGACGGCAACAAAAGAATCGGCATGTATGTGATGCTGACATTTCTCGAAGTAAACGGTATACGGCTTAATTATACTGATGAAGACATCATCAGAATCGGCTTGTCAGTTGCAGACGGGTCAATGTCATACGAAGAGCTTCTTGGATGGATCATTGAGCACAAGCGCAGATAGGAATGCACTGCACGTTAAGTGCGGAAAGAATTTCCGCATTTGCTCCGAATGACCGCTGCGGTCATGGCTCTTTTGAGCGGAGGTTTCTATGAAGAAAAATGAAGTGGTTTTGCTCTCGGTGCTGCTGATTATCCTTATGCTGGGGATGCTCGGCATAGGGATTTTCGGCAAAGGTAAAAAGCAGACGGAGAGCGCGCCGGTATCTACACCGGCAGTCACCGGTGAAAACGCGGCTGAGGTGACTCCCGTGCCGACGCCGGAAAAGGAATACGACACGGTCGATGAGGTCCCAGACAAGGTCATGAACGCGCTGAAAAAAGAGGCCGAGACCGCGATGCTCAGTACGCGCGACACCTACGATAGCCTCGATAAGGGCACGGCGATCAACGTGGTTCTCTCGCAGGATGCGGTGGCGCAGATCGTGTACACACTTGCGGAGAACGGCTATTCGGCGATAGACTATTTCGGGAACATGGACATGCAGAACCCGCAGCAGCTTATCGATTTCGGCAACGCCGTAAACGCGGGGCAGGATGCGGAGGCTGCATACTACGTCGTCCACACTGACGGCTCCATACACGCGAATAACCTCGTCTACAACAACGGCGTGGGTTCAGTCATCACGATATCGGTCGAGTGGAGGGACGGAAGCCCAAGGATATATTCGGCGGGGCAGTTCTCACTTTCGGAGATAAAATACACCGAAAAGGGCTGGCTTATCTGCAACAGGTATACCGGCAGCTTCGACAAGGACGGAAAGCTCGGCACAAACCCGCACACCTTTATAAGGCTCGTGCCTTATGCCGACGATAAGCGCGCCCTCTCGGAGCGCTATCTCGGCAGCTCCGCTTACGCGGAGAACAATCTGTTTACCTGCACATGGAGCTCCGATAACTTCGGGGAGCTTGACTTCAACTGCCTTTACCCGATACTGTACGGGCAGTACTACGGGACGGAGCAGCTTGTCAGCAGCAACATTAACGCGCTGACCGGCTACGCAACGGTCAAGGACACGAACATGCACATAGTGCCCTATGAGCAGTTCGAGCGGGTGATCGGTCACTTCTTCGATATAAAGGACGATACGATACGCGCCATGGCGGACAACAGCAGCAGTTACGGCGGGTACTTTATCCTCGGCGCGCAGCCCGGCTTCTACACCTCAACGACGGTGCATCTGCCCGAACCGGAGATCACCGACTACTGGTACAACAGTGACGGTACACTGACGATGAAGATCGACGCGGTCTATCCGTGGTATGGCACAGACTGCGCGTTCACGCATGAGCTTACCGTTGAGGAGACGAAGAACGGCTTCATATATGTTTCAAACTATGTGTATGAGTCCTCGGACAACATTTTCCCTGACCTCGCGCTCAAGAGAGAGCGGGAGGCGGAGATCGCAACACTCGGATAAGAGTTCCATATTATGCCATCCGACCATAGGTCGGATGGCATTTTTAGAAAATTTTTCCGGAACAGGTGAAAGATTTTGACTGCGTCATGGATATTATAGGTGAAAAGCTTTTCGGGCAGGTGCGGAAAAACCGGACGCGGGGACTCCGCAGCAGCCAAAAGGAGAGACACAATGCTGACACATGAGCGCTTTGCCTATCTCGCGGAAAAGTACATAGACACCGTGTTCCGCGTGGCGTTCAGCTATCTGAAGAGCCGCGAGGACGCGGACGACGTGACGCAGGAGGTGTTCATGAAGCTTTACGGCGTGAACACGGAGTTTGAATCGGAGGAGCATATCCGCAACTGGCTCATCCGCGTCACGATAAACCAGTGCAGAAGACAGTTCCGCTCGCCGTGGCGCAGGCTTGAGAACATCGACGACTATGCCGCGACGCTGAGCTTTGAGGACGACAATGACCGCGAGCTGTTCAGAGCCGTGATGGGGCTTGAACAGAAATACCGCAGCGTCATATTTCTGTACTACTACATAGGCTATTCAACGGCGGAGATCGCGGAGATACTCAGCGTGCCGGCGAACACGGTGAGTACGCGGCTTTCGCGCGCGAGGGCAAGGCTGAGAACCGTACTGACGGAGGTGGAACATGACTGACAGAGAACGCTTTGAGCGCGCATTCGCGCCTTTTCACGCCTCCGCAGACACGGTTATGGAGGTCTTGAAAATGACAGATGCAAACAGGAAAACAAGGCAGACCGGAGCGGCGCGCCGCGCGGCAAGAGTCGCGCTTATCGCGGCGATAATATTTGTGCTGCTCATAGGCAGTGCCTGCGCTGCCGGTCTTTACGTAAACAGCCCGGAGCAGGCACGGAAAATAGCACAGCGGGAAATACAGAAAATGAAGGACATGGGCATACTCTCACAGGAGGTGCAGATCGGCAGTGAGGCTAAACAGATAATCGAGCGCCGGGAAGAGACGGATCCGGAATTTTATTTTGAGCGGCTGTTCAAGCGCAGATACGACATCAGAGTATACGGCGACGGGAAGTATGGCGTCAACCTTTACATCGATATGGAAACAGGCAAGATCACGTATCTCTCAGTGAGTGCAAAAGCCGATGAAAACGACGAAAAGGTCGAAAGAGTGTGCTGGAACGGAGAGAAGGCATATTACCCCGCAAACTACGACGACATTATTCCGGCAGACATGACAGTCGACAAATTATGCACACTGCTTGGGGAATACTGGGGCTTTACCGGGTATACGCTCAGCGGCACAAAGGACGGATTCTACAGATACGACACAGCTGTGCCGCCCGGGGACATGCTTGTATCCGAGCTGGGAGATGAGCCGTATCTTACTGTATATTTCGACGGTGACCAGAGCGGCGTGCCGATGTATATTGATCTTTTTGGGTTCGCGGGAGACAGTGGCGGCGTATATGTGAATCTCGGCACGAACCACAGTATAGGGTGAAATATTTATAGAATAACCTCGCGGGGATAGTTCCGCGAGGTTATTCTATAAAAGCGCAGAAAAGACTGTCATGTTATCCTAAAAACCGCGTCTTTATAGGTGAGAGCACCGTAAAGACGAAGGAGGACAGCTATGGAGGATTCAAAGATAATAGATCTGTACTGGCGGCGGGACGAGCGGGCGATAGCGGAGACGGACAGAAAATACGGCGTGTACTGCCACGCGGTGTCGATGAATATTCTCGGTGTGCGCGAGGACGCGGAGGAGTGCGTCAGCGATACATACGTCCGTGCATGGAACGCCATGCCGCCGGAGCGCCCGGGGCGGCTGCGCGCGTGGCTTGCGGGCATCACGCGAAACCTCTCCATAGACCGCTGGCGCAGGAACCGCACGCATGGGCGCGGCGGCACTGTGACAATATTGCTCAGCGAGCTTGAGGAGTGCATACCCTCGACGTGCGGGCTTGAGGAGATCACGGACGCGAGGGAGCTTGGACGTATCCTTAACTGCTGGCTCGGCAGTTTGCCGCGGCAGGACTGCGCGGATTTCATGCGCCGCTATTGGGGCGGCGAGAGCGTAGTGGATATCGCGGCAAGCCGGGGTATGAGCGCAAACGCACTGAGCCAGAAATTTGCGCGTATGCGGCGAAGCCTGAGAAGCTATCTTGAGGAAAAGGGGGCGGTACTGTGAACGGGAATATGAAGCTTTTGCTGGGGCTTGGATATGTAAGCGGGGAATATATAGACATGGCGCTGGAGGCAATGCCGGTCAGGGCGCACAGAGCGCGCGGGCACAGGTCAGTCAGAGTGCTGCTGGCCGCGGCGGTGATAGTGTCGCTGCTGCTTGCCCTCGGTGCGGCGGCGTATGCGGGAAACTGGTTCGGCATCAAGGATGCACTGCTGCATCAGACGGAGGAGACGGTATATCTCTCGGCACAGGGGCTTGAAAGCTCGGCAGAGTTTCAGGCTTATCAGGAGTTTATGGCTTTCTACGAAGATTACACGGCAAACGGTTACTATGGGGACGCCGTGCCGCAGGAGCAGGACGAATGGATGCGCGAGCACAGCCGCATATACTTCTGCTACACGCAGCGGCTGAAGGACAAGATATTTGAGCTGTGCGGCAAGTACGGGCTCAAAACGCGCGACGGGGTATATGAAGAAGGCAGCGCGGATATAGGGCGGTTGTATACGGCTATCGGCATTGACGGCTTTATGTGCGGCAGCGATTTTGACGATGATAACGTGGGCTTTATATGCTATGGGGATGGAAGCTTTGTGCTGCAAGGAATGTGGTACGGTGCGGAAAGTGGACTCGAATGCACTGTCAGGCGCAGCATGAAGGGCTACTTTGGTCAGGGCTATACGCATTTTGACGCAGGCGCTGTAACAGAACGTAGCTACACGACCGCGCTCGGCACCGAGGTCACGATCATCATGGATGAATATAACGGCGCGGTGCTTTATAACGGTGAGGACGCCTTTGTCACGGCGGAGCTGACGCGCTTCGATAATGAGACAAGCTATGACGGCGATGTTCCGGAGGAGCATGTTCTCGGCAGAGAACTCACGGAAGCGACGCTGGAACGCTTTGCGGACACCATAGATTTTGCCGCGCTCGGAAAGTGCAGTACGGTCGATCTGAGCGTAGCGATAGGGGAGACTGCGCAGCCTGAAAGCCGGACGGAGCAGCAGATGGAATACGACCGCGAGATCGCGGCGGGACTGACTGAGATCAGGACGACAGTGACGGTCTATGGGAGCGGACTTGAATGCACCGTGACAGGGATAAGCATCAGTGATAACATCTACTCCGCGGGCTGGACGCTTGAGCAGTTCCATGAATCGTCCGCGTACATAGGCGGGGGCGACTATCCGTTCCCTGACTATATCGACGCGCAGACGGGGGAGCTTATCGGAGGAGCAAGGCTCGCGACGGTCAGCCTCATGGTGAAGAATCCGCACGTAGGAGACGTGACGGGCAACGGCGGACTTTCAAACGATGGAACAAATAATTTCGCCAATGGTATTTTCGTGCTCAAGAACGGTGACGTGTCCATGAGGGATATCTGCGCAAACAGTGCTGCGTACTCTGGGGACGACCCGATAGCGGGGCAATACGCATACGTGCACATTGAGCCCGGCAAAACGGTCAGCTACCGCTTGGGCTACATCATAGATGACAGGTGCAATAATGCCGAGGGCGCGTATCTCTACTGCATCCGAGACACCGGCGGGCAGCTGAGCGAATGTTACATTCCGGTGGCCGGGTATTGAAGTTAAAAATATTTCACTTTTCCTATTGACATTCATAAATGCAAGTGATATATTTATAACATCGCAAGTGCGAAATATGTAACATAGAGGGCGAACACATGAATAAGAAAGTAACATTAGGAGAACTTCTTGGAGCACGTATCGTGCTGGCAATTTGCATTGCGGTATATTACTGGTGCTGGGCAAGAAATGGTTGGGAAAATTATTTCAGCTCTATCCAGCAGTGCGTTGCGATATTTGCTTTAATGTTTTTCTGCCTTTTAGCTGTGCGCGAGAGGAAATACAAGAAAGAGACTGTGGACGAAATGGCAGCTGCAAATCTTAAAAGGTGCGATTCTATCTGCTATAAGATCACCATTATTTTGATCGTCTGCATCGCATTCTTGTCTGCCGTTTTAAGATTTACTATATCCTCGGAAATAATAGGATATATGCTGATGGGTGTACTGGTGCTGACGTCCATTATCAGAACGGCTATATTCTGCTGCATGGATGCAAAGGGAATTTAAGATGGCGCTCGTAACTAAAATCAAAGAATATCGCGAGAAGGCAGGGTATAAGCAAAGCGAGCTTGCCGAGCTTGTCGGAGCGAGAAGAGAAACGATCGTTCACCTTGAGAACGGCAGGTACAATCCGTCACTTAAGCTGGCGATGGATATTGCGAAGGTGTTCAATGTGACGGTCGAGGACTTGTTTGAATTTGTGGCTGAAGAAAAATAAGGTGCGCTCAAAGCGAGTATATGAGAAAGCGGCAGTTTCTTCACGAATATGAAAAATTTACATCTCCTTTTTATGAATATAGAAAACCTGAGTGCAGAAGATAAGCACGGGCAACGAACCCAAAACATCAAAAAGGAGATGCAAACTATGTCTACCAATACCAGTAATCATCTTGTCAACCCAGCAGCCCGTGAGGCAATGGATAAGTTCAAGATGGAAGCCGCTGCCGAAGTCGGCGTCAACCTCAAGAACGGTTACAACGGCGAGCTCACCAGCCGTCAGGCAGGCTCCGTCGGCGGCCAGATGGTCAAGAAGATGATCGAGGCTTACGAGAACGGCATGAAGTAAGCTTGAAAAAGCTTGGCTTTATACAGAATTGCGGAGCGGCTTTGCTGCTCCGCAATTTTGTCATGCTCAACAAGTTGCAATTCGTTGACAAAATCGGGTCAAGGATGTATCATGTAGTTTGAGAAGAACCAGTTAGGCATTACCATCTATTGACAAGGACGGATGCGTTATGGGAAAGCATGTTTCCGAGCAGAGCCGACATCTGAAAACAAAAGACGAACCGCAGGAATTTCCGGAGATCGATGAGATCGACGAAGAGAACCGCGGGGCAAAAAAAGCAAAACGCGGCTTTGCCAACTGCGGCTCCATAAGCTTCGGCGGAATAGCGCCGGTCGTGTTCTCGGCGGTGCTGCTGGCGGCGCTGTCGTTTCTCCCGGCAGAGGGCTGGATGAAGTGCGTCGCGTTCCTGATACCGTTTGTCATTGCAGGCTTTGCCATACTGATGGACGCAATAGACAAGCTTATAGATCGGAAATATTTTGAGGCAGAACAGATAACGCTCATTGCGGCCATTGCAGTATTTGCGCTCGGCTTTTATACAGAGGCGGTACTGCTGCTGATTCTTTTCCGGGTGGTGCGCCTGCTGGAAACATTCGTCAGTGAACGCTGCGGCGCGGCGCTCAAGGCGCTGCCGGAAATAAAGCCAGACACGGCAAATGTGGAAACCGCCGAGGGCGTACTGAACGTCGAACCGGACTATGTGAATGTCGGCGATATTATTCAGGTTCCGGCGGGGGAGCGTATACCGCTTGACGGTATCATCGTCGAGGGCGTGACAACAGTGGACACCTCCGCGATATCCGGACAGGCGCGTCCATGGGACGTCGCGGCCGGGTACAAGGTATATTCCGGGTGCACGAACGTCACGGCTCCGATAAGGGTACGCGTTACAAAGAGCTTTGAGCAGTCGACCGCGGCGCGGCTCGTGCGTATGTCAGAGAAGGCGGCGCAGTTCAGGTCGAGCCAGGAGAGCTTTATACGCAAGTTTATCTCCGTATACACACCGTCCATGTTGGCGCTCGCGCTGGTTCTGGCGGTGGTCGTGCCGATGTTCAATGCCGAATGGCTGGAGATGCTGCGCAGGGCCGCGATAGTTCTTATCTGCGCGTGTCCCTCGGCGGCTGTGCTTTCCGTTTCGCTTGCGTACATAAAGAGCATAGGCGCTGCCGCGAAGCTCGGCATATTCGTAAAGGGCGAGGACTGCATAGAGTCCATGGCCATGGCGGAAACCATGGTGTTCGACAAGACCGGGACCATAACAGAGGGGCGCTACGTCATAATCGACGTTTTCCCGGTGAACATGACAGAACGCGAGCTGCTCACGACCGCCGCTTCTGCGGAGGTCTTCTCGCGGCATCCGATAGCGTATGCACTGCGTGAGGCCGTGGGCATCAGGAGCGCGAAGGACATGAAGGTGACGCAGGTCGAGGAGATCCCAGGGAGAGGCGTCAGCGCCATTGTCGGGGACGAGCTGGTCTACGTCGGGAACACGGCGCTGCTTGAGGAGCACGGCATAAGCTGCGAGCTGCCAAGCCGCAGCGGTGCGGCGATACACGTGGCTGTCGACGGGAAATACTGCGGGCACATACTTGTGGCTGACCGGATACGCAGCGGGGCTTTTGACGCGCTTGAAAGTCTGCGCGTCCAGGGTATAAAGAAAATGGTGCTGCTCACCGGGGACGTGCTCTCCGTAGCGCGCCCGCTTGCGTCAAAGCTCAACTTTGACATGCTGCGCGCGGAGCTCAAGCCCGAAGATAAGCTCTCGGCGCTGGCATACCTGATGTCGAACAAGGGCAGCAAATCAAGCGTCGCTTTTGTCGGAGACGGCTATAACGACCGGGCACTTATGGAGAGGGTAGACGTCGGTATCGCAATGGGGGCGCTCGGTTCGGAGGCTGCATTCATGTCGGCGGACGTGCTCGTGATGGACAGAGACATCAGAAAGCTCCCGAAGGCAATAGGAATCTCAAAACTTGCCTCGCATATTTCTCTGGAAAATATCGCTGCCGGAATATGCGTAAATCTCGCTGCCGCCGTGCTCGGCGCAGCCGGTATACTTTCAGTTACAGCGGCAGTCATAGCATGCTTTGCTGTTTCGGCGGCTGTGCTTATAAACACGTTAAGACTCAAATGAAAGGACAGAACACATGAAGGACGGATTGAATGCGCTGTATGAACGCCGCAGCGTCAGAAAATATAAGAGCGAGCAGATAAGCGATGGTGAGCTTGAGCAGATACTCAAGGCGGGGCTTTGCGCGCCGAGCGCGATGAACAGGCAGCCGGCAATTATAATCGCCGTGCAGGACAAGGACACGATCGCTTATATGTCAAAGCTCAACGCGCAGGTCATGGGAGCAAATGGCGACCCATTTTACGGCGCACCGACCGTGCTTGTGGTACTGGCAGAGGCGGATAACGCAAACGCTGTAAAGGATGGGAGCCTTGTGCTCGGCAACCTGATGAATGCTGCATCCGCGCTCGGTATCGGCTCCTGCTGGGTGAACCGCGCGCAGGAGGTTTTCGCATCAGCAGAGGGAAAAGCGCTGCTTGAAAAGTGGGGAGTGCAGGGAGATTACATCGGCGTCGGCAACTGCATCCTCGGCTATCCCGCGGAAACGCCGGCGGCAAAGCCGATAAAAGAAAACCGCCTTTATTATGTACGGTGACGCATATTGAATACCTACGATTTTGACAAGACGATATTCTATCCCGACAGCTCGGTCACGTTCATAAAGCACTGCTTCAGAAAGTACCCATGGATAATGCTGAAGAATTTCCCCGGGGTAATACCGCAGGCTATCGCCTACGCGGTAAATGGCGGAAGTGCTGCGAAGCTTAAGGAAAAGCTTTTTGCATTTCTGAAGGACATCCCGGATATCGACAGCGAGGTTGAGCGCTTCTGGGCAGAGCATAAGGACGGGATCGGCGAGTGGTATCTCAGGCAGAAAAAAGACGATGACGTGATAATTTCCGCGTCACCGGAGTTTTTGCTCGAGCCGGTTTGCCGTGAGTTCGGAGTTAATCTCATCGGCACAAGAATGGATAAGCACAGCGGGAAGATAGACGGCGAAAACTGCCACGACAAGGAAAAGGTACGCCGCTTTTATGAACGCTATCCCGACGGGCATTCTGATGAATTCTACTCGGACTCCATGTCCGATCTGCCGATGGCGGAAATCTCCGACAGGGCATTCATGCTCAAAAAGCATGTAATATCACCGTGGCTGAATAAATAAGGCTTGACGCGTGAACGCCAGTTTACTATAATGAAGTAAACTGGCGTTCACTGCTTAGCAAGGGGTAAATTATTTATGGATACAAAAGAAAAAATACTGCTGGCTTCGCTGGAGCTGTTTTCAAAGGACGGCTATGAGGCGGTGTCCGTAAGCATGATAGCGGATGCGCTTGGGATTACCAAGGGCGCACTGTATAAGCACTATACGAATAAACGGGATATATATGACAGCATCCTGCGGCGGATGGAGGAAAACGACCGCAGCGGTGCGGAGCGGTTCTCTCTGCCGGTAGGGATATTCGACGAAATGCCCGAGAGCTACAGAAACACAGCGATAGAGCAGATAGTCGGCTTCACCATGGCGCAGTTCATATACTGGACGGAGGATCCGTTCGCATCACGCTTCAGACGCATGATCACACTGGAGCAATTCCGTTCGCCGGAGATGAATGCACTGTTCCAGCAGTACCTCGGCACGGGGCCGCTCAAGTACACCGAGGATCTGCTGCGTGAAATGCCGGGCTTTGACCGCAGGTACCGTTCGGCTGCCGAGCTTGCGTTGGAGTTTTACGGGCCGGTGTTTACGCTTATTAACCTTTACGACGGAATGGACGCAAAGGGCAGGGTATCTGATCTGCTGAAAAAGCATTTTGAGCATTTCGTCTATGGAATAAGCGGTTATAGAAAACCGTACGCCTCCATGGATGAATATCCGCGCAGCAGGAAATACGGCACAGCAGCATTCATGAGCAGGCTGTCCGGCCCTAATCCAATCAAGCTCACCGAGGAGCTGCTCGAAAACAGTGCGCTGCGCCAAGGTTCTGTCGTATGCGACCTCGGCTGCGGCAAAGGCCTTACCTCGGTATTCCTCGCGAAGGAGTACGGACTCAAGGTCTATGCCGTCGATCCGCTGAGCGATCCTGAGGAGAACAGGCGGTTCTTTACATCTCAAGGGCTGTTGAGCAGTCATGTGCTGCCGCTGAAAACGGAATTGAAAGATGCGCCTGTTGAGAAAGAATTCTTCGACGCGGTCGTAAATGTCGGAGCTTTCAACTATTACGGACGTGATGATGCTTATCTCAGCGATGAAATACTGCCCTACGTGAAGCACGGCGGATATATTTATATCGCTGTGCCCGGTATGGTGAAGGACTGCCACGACGCGCTGCCGGAGGAGCTTTTGCTGTCATGGACACCGGAGCAGTTAGCTTTTATGCACGATGTGGAATTCTGGCGCGGCGTTATATCCAAGACGCCCGGAGTTGAAGCGCTGTGCATTGAAGAAATGCACAGCCGTGATGAGGTATGGAGAGACTGGCTGACGCAGGACAATCCCTACGCGGCGAGAGACAGACGGTCAATGGAAGCGGGAGCCGGGAAATATCTCAACTTTATTAAAATGATTCTACGTAAAACTTGATAAGCCCTAAGGCTAATTAGTAAACGCCATGCAGTAAACACGTGTTCACTGCATGGCGTTTACCGTTTCTGCGTAATATATGCCGTGCTTTGAGCATAGTCTGTCCCAAGGAAGTGAGAGGATGGATGCATTCAGAGAGGCCTGCGCGCTGCTGCCAGCGTCGCTTGGACAGGCATTGAGCCGCGGGCGCTTTGACCGCGCAGAGGAAATACGACTTCGTATCGGGCAGCCGCCGACAGCGCTTATCGGCGGGGCGGAGCTTCGCATCAGGGACAAGGAATTTGAGCAGGACGAGCTCATACGATTGCTCGAAAAGGCGACGGGCGCTTCGCTGCACAGCTCGATGCAGTCGATGAGGAACGGATACATAAGCTGGCACGGGCTGCGCATAGGCTTGTGCGGGCAGGCGATATACAATCGCGGGGAGCTTACGGGTTTCAGAAATTACAGCTCCGCGGTCATACGTATTCCGCACGAGTGCCGTGATATATGCCGCGCAGAGGCGCATAAAATCATATCGGACGGGCTTTGGAGCACACTCATAGCCGCGCCGCCGGGTATCGGCAAGACTACGGCCCTGCGGGAGCTTGTACGAGTATTCTCCGAGACTGGCATCAGAACCTCCGTAGTGGACGAGCGCAATGAGCTGTCGGCGACAGAAAACGGGCGGGCGCAGTTTGAACTCGGCTCCTGCACGGATGTGCTTGTGGATGTGCCCAAGGCACAGGGGGCGATGATGCTGCTGCGCGGCATGAACCCTCAGGTGATCGCGATGGACGAGGTAACGCAGCCTGAGGACATCAGAGCTATAGGTGAGATCGCCGGATGCGGTGTAGCCGTCCTTGCGACGGCGCATGGGAGAAGTCTCGCTGAAATGCTTAGGCGGCCATTATATCGGGAGCTGTTTGAAATGGGCGTATTTGAAAACCTGCTCACCGTTTCACTGAATAACGGCAAGCGCGGCTATATGCTTGAAAGGCTGAAAACATGAGGATAATCGGAATAATGCTCATTGCCGCCGCTGCGGTATATGGCGGCGGCAGCTATACGGCGCTGAAAAGGGAACAGCTAAACGAGCTGAATGCGCTCTGCCATACGCTTCGTCTCATGCAGGACGAGCTTGAGACGCGTGCATTGCCGCTGCCGGAACTCGCCGCGCAGTTAGATACGAGGACGGAGAACGCCGGCAAGGCACTGCTTTCCGGACTGATGCGCCGCCTGCCGGAGCTTGGAAGCCGGGATTTTCAAAATATATGGGAGGAGTGCGTCACGGAGAGCGTGAAGCATTCCGAGGAGGCGGCGCGGCTCTTGTGTACGCTCGGTTCATTCCTCGGCAGATACGACGTCGACAGCCAATTGGAGGCGATACGAAGCTGCCGGGAGACGTTGGAAAAGCTGCGCACCACCGCCGCGGAGGCTCTGCCGCAGACGCGCAGGTTAGGAATGGGACTTGCTCTCACGTCGGGCGCGCTGATAGTTATTACGCTTATTTAGGAGAGTGGCAATGGACATTGATCTTATCTTCAAGATTGCCGCGGTCGGAATACTTGTGGCTGTTCTGAACATACTGCTTCAGCGCTCCGGGCGTGACGAGCAGGCGCTTATGACGACGATAACCGCACTGGTCGTTGTGCTGATGATCGTCGTGCAGAAAATAAGCGAGCTGTTCAACATGATAAAGGTTCTTTTTAATTTATAGACATGGAGATAGTTGCAAAATGTGCGGGAACGGCTTTGCTCAGTACAGTTGTGTGCATACTCATAAAGCGGATAAATCCGGAGCTTTCCTTCGCGGCAGCGGCAGCCGCCGTTGCGGTAATGCTGCTTGGCACGGTTGGAATGATACAGAGCCTTACCGGGCTTGCCGAACGCGCGAGGGATGCGATGGGCGTATCGGGTACGCTATTGCAGCCAATGCTGAAATGTGCGGGGATCGCAGCGATAAGCAAGCTGTGCGCGGAGCTGTGCAAGGATGCGTCCCAGGGCGCGATAGCCGCGGCCGTCGAGATCGCGGCGACGCTGTGCGCGACCGCGGTGGCCATGCCGGTGATAATGAACATGCTCAACATGATAGGCGGCATGGTATGAGATGTGCCGCGGCCATGCTTGCGGTGCTCATTCTGCTGTGCGCGCTGCCGGAGCGTGCTTATGCCGAGGAGCTTGCAGAAAGAGCCGCCGAAGAGGCGGGGGCATATTCGCTTGAGGAACAGCTCACTGATGAGGAAAAGGAGATATCCGGCAAGCTCAGCTTCGACGGGAGCTATGACGCCGGTGGTGCTATCGCGAGGGTATGGAAAAGCTTTCTGAATAATATCGTATCGGAACTCAGGGCCAACCTCAGCTTCGGCGCGACGTTAGTCACAATTGCGCTGCTGTGCGCCCTCGGCGGCTCACTGTGCAGCAGCAAGGGAATAAGCGAATACATAGAGATCGCAGGCTGCTGCGGGGCGGCCATGATAATGCTCAAGGGTGTTGACGGCATAGTGTCGCAGACGGTGGAATCGATGTTCAGACTGTCTGATTACTCGAAGGCGGCGCTGCCGGTCATATTTACAGCGGCGGCAGCCGGGGGAGCGCTGACGTCGGCGGGAGCGAAATTCGCCGCGGTGAGCCTTGCGCTGGATGTGCTTATGAGCATCGCGCAGAAGCTGGTAGTCCCGCTCGTATATGCATATCTTGCGGTGACGGTGGCAAACGGAGTGTTCCCGAATTCCCTGATGGCCGCGGCGGCACGTTTTACAAAGTGGGCGGCAACAATAATAATGACAGGGATGACGATAAGCTTCACGGCATACATAGGCATGACGGGCGTCATCACATCGAGTACCGACGCCGCGGCGGTGAAGACGATGCGCACAGTCATATCGACAGTGCTGCCGGTCGTCGGCGGGATGATATCCGACGCTTCGGGTGCGGTGCTCTCCGCGGCGGGAGTGATAAGAAGCTGCGCGGGAGCGTTCGGGCTCATCACCGTCTGCGTCCTGTGCGCGGGGCCGTTCGCGGTCCTGTCCGTAAAGATGCTTATTCTGAAGGCTGCCGCTGCGGTGACAGACTCCATGCAGAGCCCGCGTCTGTCCGCACTGTTCTCAGGAGTCGGCAGCGCTATGGGGCTGCTGCTGGGACTCCTAGGCTGCTGCGGGATAATGCTTTTCATATCGATGATGGCGGGAATGAAGGCGGTGACAGGGTGATACAGGAAAGCATACGCCAGCTCTGTGCAGTGTCTATATTCTGCGGCGCGGCGATAAACATTACCCACGAGGGCGGCGTGCGGCGCATCATGCAGCTGCTGTGTACGGCCGCGCTGACGATGGCGATACTCAGCCCGATAAAGGAAATAGACTTTGATATCTACGCACTTGAGGCAGCCAGACTGCGCGAAGCGGAGGCGGCCATAAACGAGAATGCCGAAAGAATAGATGACAGACTCAACAGAGCAGTCATAGAAGAGCAGTGCGAGGAATATATATTGGACAAAGCGGAAGAGCTTGGAGCAAACATTTCCGGGGTGAAGGTTCAGGCGCAGTGGAATCTTGACGGGTTATGGGTGCCGTACGCTGCGGAGATAGACGCGCCGGATATCGGCAGCGCCAAGGCCACGCTTGAGGGCGTGATACAGAACGAGCTTGGTATTCCGGCTGAAAGGCAGATGTGGATGTGATGACGGATAAGCTTAAAGGCAAGACAGAGCTGCTGGGGCGGTTTCGCTATCCGTTCATGATCCTTATCGCCGGAGTGCTGCTTCTGCTGCTCCCCGGCGGCAGCTCCCAGAAAGATGCGGTGAGCGACAGCAGCGGACTTTTGGCGCAGGTGCTCTCATGCAGCGAGGGCGTGGGCAATGCGCGCGTGCTCATTTCGGACAGCGGCGTAGTCGTCGTCTGCGAGGGTGCGGCGAACCCAAAGGTCAGACTGGATATTATCCGCGCGGTTGAATCATATACTGGCTACAGTTCGGATAAGATCACAATTCTCAGAATGACGGACAAAGCATAAGGAGGAGAACGGACAGTCATGAAGAACAGGAAAAGAAATCTCACGATGCTGGCGGTGCTGATGTTTGTTTGCGCTGCCGTGGTACTCAACTGGACCTATAACAACAGATG
>CAKTKV010000004.1 GCA_934572355.1 uncultured Oscillospiraceae bacterium | reverse complement strand
ACGGGAAGGAAGATACGGTGAAAGAAACCCAGGAGGGGTGTCTTTCACGTCCAATAAGAATAAAATCTGAACTTTTTGAAAAGTTCAGACTTTTAAGCAGACTGGAAAAAATGCTTTTTTGCCAGTCTGCCTATTTCGCGTCATTTCTCGCTATATATAGTGTATGCTTGCAGTACCAAAGCACAAAATGAGGAGGTTTTGTGATGCAAGCACTAAGGACGCGCCCCGGTACGCGCAGAGGAGGAATAGTCTATCTGCGCACCGGTGACATTTATCCGAACCCGGTTCAGCCCAGAAAGCAGTTTGACAGCGCCGCGCTGGAGGAGCTGAGCCTGAGCATAAAAAATTACGGTATTCTGAATCCGCTTACCGTGCGCTGCCGCGGCGGACGCTATGAGCTTGTCGCGGGAGAGCGGCGCTTACGCGCGGCAAAGCTTGCTGGGCTTGACGAGGTCCCGTGCATAATGTTGGACGTGAACATGGAGGATGCAAGCCTTATCGCGCTCATTGAAAATTTACAGCGGCGCGACCTCGACTTCATTGAGGAGGCCACGGGGATAAGCCAGCTGATACGCATGTTCGGCATGAGCCAAGAGGAAGCCGCGCGGCGGCTCGGAAAATCGCAGTCCGCCGTGGCAAACAAGCTGCGTCTGCTCAGGCTGCCAAGCGATGTGCTCGACGCGCTGCGCGTGAACGGCCTGACCGAGCGGCACGGGCGCGCGCTGCTGCGTCTGCCCGACGCGAACGCACAGCGGGCGGCATTGCAGTACATCGTTGAAAACGGCCTGACCGTTGCGGCGACGGACGAATACATAGAGCTGCTGCTTACAGAACCCTCCGAGGAGCAGCAGGACGCCGCCGAGCCGAAGCGCACCTTCGTGCTCAAGGACGTGCGCATATTCCTGAACAGTCTCTCAAAGAGTCTTGACCTGATGAAGCAGGGCGGGATAGATGCGGGGATGAAGCGTGAGGAGACCGAGGACTCGCTGATACTCACGATATCCATACCGAAGAACAAGGCTGCTGCGACAACAGCAGCGACATAAGCAGCACCCCCTGTGGAAATGCTCCGCAGGGGGTGTGTTATTTAAGAACTCAAACAGAATCAGTCGAGGAACTTATCAAGCTCATGCTCGACGGCGGGGTACTTCTTGAGGCCGGAGATATCGACAATCTCGCCGCGGGCAACGACCATGCTGACATTGCGCAGAGCCTTGAGGTCGTCAAGAGGATTGGCCGCGGTGACGATCAGGTCGGCGCACTTGCCGGGAGCGATGGAGCCGAGCTCATCCTCCATGCCGAGGATCTCGGCGTTGCCGAGCGTCGCGGTATGGAGAGCAAAGGCGTTGCTCACGCCGCAGTATTTGTGGAAGTAATAGACCTCGCGCCACATATCATAGTGCGTGATATAGGGGCAGCCGGTATCGGTGCCGAGGCCGACGGGGATACCGTTCTCAAGGCAGGCCTTGGCGCAGTCAATGATGCCGTCAAAGACGATACGGCCGTTATACTGCTGCACCTCGGTAGCGCCGATGATGGAGCGGTCGAACAGTGCAAAGGGCAGCGCGGGAGAGATAGTGGCGATGTGGCTTGCGGAGCGCGCCTTGAACAGGCCGATCATCTCATCGTCCGGCTTTGCGCCGTGCTCGATGGTATCGACGCCGTTTTCGAGCGCGACCTTGACGCCCTCGGCGCTCTCGACATGCGCGGCGACAGGCAGACCGAGGCGGTGCGCCTCGTCACAGGCAGCCTTGACATAGTCCGCGGGCATTTTCATTTCGCCCGGCTCGCCCTTCTTCGTCGCATCGAGCACGCCGCCGGTTATCATGAGCTTTATAAGGTCGGGCTTCGTCGCGGCGATCTCGCGCACGTACTCGGCAGCTTCCGCGGCGGAGGTCGCTTCATAGGCAAGAGAGCCTGCCATGTGCCCGCCGGGGACGGAGACGGCCATGTTGCCGGCGAGGATGCGCGGACCGACGCGCTTGCCGGAGTTAATGTCATCGCGCAGCTTCGCATCGAGATCCTGTATGCCGCCGACGCTGCGCAGAGTGGTCACGCCGCTGAAGAGCTCGGGCTTAACGTAGCTTGCGCACATCTCATAGGCGATCTTCTTCATGAGCGCGTTCGAGGTCATGAGCTTTACGAGCTTCTTGACGTCGGACTGCTTCTTCTTAGGCTTGCCGCTGCCGGGGATATGGACGTGCATGTTTATAAGGCCGGGCATGATATAGCTGCCGTTGAGGTCGATGACGCGGCAGCCGTCGGTGCTCGCGCCCTCGTGCTTGATGCCCTCGATCTTATCGCCGTCGGTGAAGAGGATCATGTCCTTTATCGGGGTCATGTCCTTTTCGCCGGTGAGGATGATGCCGTTTATATAGGCTGTTCTGGTGCTCTCGGTTCCGATATCTTTTTTCATTTTCATATTCCTCTCTATATTTTTATTTTTTCAAGCAGTGTTCCGACGCGCGAGGCAAGCTCGCCCAGTGCGCCCGGTGTGAACGGCGAGGCAAAGCCCGCCTCCGCGAGCAGCTCCGTCCACAGCTTCTCCCCGCCCTGACGGGAAAAGCGCATATATTTACCGAACGCGTCCTCATAATCATCGAGTGATGCCAGCAGGAAATTGAAGGCCGCAGTCTGCGCAAGGCAGTAATCGATATAATAAAAGGGGCTTTCGTATATATGCATCTGGTACTGCCAGCGTGTGCCCTCTTCGAGATAGGGTATACCCTCGACGGAGATATGCGGGCGGTACTTCTTCTCAAGCTCAAGCCACGCGGCGTTGCGTTCGGCGGACGTCATATCGGGGTTGGCGTAAATGATATGCTGGAACTCGTCCACTGCCGTGCCATAAGGGATGAACGAGAAAGCGTCGAGCGCGTGCATGTACCGGTAGGCCGGCGCGCCGTCGCCGAAGAGCTTTTCCATATACGGCCACGCGAAAAACTCCATGCTCATCGAGTGCGTCTCCGCCGTCTCCATGCCGCCGCAGTCAAGTTCGAGCGCGAAGCGGTTATCGGCGATTAGCCACGCGTTTAGGGCGTGCCCCGCTTCATGGGTCACAACGTCGACATCCCCAGCAGTGCCGTCAAAGTTTGCGAGGATGAAGGGCTGGCGGTATTTGACAAACTCCGTGCAGTAGCCTCCGCCCCATTTGTTCTTGCGGGAGTCGACATCGAAGGCTTCGTTCTCTATCATCATGTCGATAAACTCGCCGGTCTCTTCGCTCATGGCGTGGTACATCTCACGCGCGGCGGCGAATATGCCGTCCTTCCCACAGGGTCGCGGGTCTCCGCCGGGGATGAGGACTTCGTTATCATAGAGCTTATAGTCCTCAATGCCCATGCGCTTGGCGTTTTCCGTGCGCAGAGCGGAGACGGCCGGGACGATATCGCGCAGGACGTTCTGCCGGAACTCCGCGACCTCCTGCCGCCCGTAGCACAGGCGGTTCATGCGGCAGTAGCCCAGCTCGATGAAGTTATCATAGCCAAGCTTCTTTGCCATACGGTCGCGCACATGGACAAGCGAATCGAATATTCGGTCAAGCTCCGCGCTGTTCTTCTGGAGCGTTACGCCGAGGCACTCCATCGCCTCGCGGCGGGTCGCGCGGTCACTGTCCTTGAGATAGCCCAGCAGCGCGGGGCGCGGCAGCTTCTCGCCGCGAAAGTCAAACTCCATCCCCGCCATCAGCTTGGAGTATTCGCTGACGAGCCGATTCTCCTCTACCATGTCGTCAACGATGACCGGGGATATCGCTTTGCGCTGAAGTTCCATCGATCGGAACAGCAGCGGGGAGAGCTCCCTCTCAAGCTCGGCGCGGAACGTAGAATCCAGCAGCGCGGCGGCGTAATCGGCAACGAGGCTGTGCACGGCGGGGCCGACCTCGTCATAATAATCGTTCTCGGCAGAATAAAACTCATCGGCGGTGTTGATGGAATAGCGCATATAGGCAAGCGCGCTCATGGTATGGTACTCGGAATACAGGCGCAGATAGTCCTCGCGCGCATTTAGGATATCCGCCGTACATGCGGCACTGCGGATGCGGCTTATTATCTCCTCCATCGACACGCGGAACGCGTCAAGCTCGACGCGGCTGTAAGGCAGCTGTGAGACCTTCAGAATATCACGTCCCTCTGACATAGATTCTTATCTTATAATATAATATCTTTCCGGAAAATTTTCAATCTATATATTCAAAACTTCTTTTGTATGATATAATTGGTATAATTATCACGCGAGAAAGGACGGCGCGCAGGCGGAACCATGGATAAGGATAAAAGACAGATGAATTTCAGGCGGCTCCTATCGCTGCTGCTGTGCCTGATGATGTTTGCGGCAATGCCGGTATCGGCGCTCGCCGACGACGCGGCGGCGGACACAGGGATAATCGACGCGCAGAAGCTCACTGAAATGACAGAGAGCTTTCTCTCAGAGCGCGGGATCGACCCGAAGGATTTCAGCCTCGGCTTCTGCTACACCGCGACCGGCGACGAGTGGTTCTATAACGGCGACGAGTGGTTCTACCCTGCCAGCATGTACAAGGTGCCGCTGATGATGCTTCTCAGCGAGCGCGTCAAGAGCGGCGAGATCACGCAGGACACACTGATCTTCGATAAGTCCGTGTCCGAGATCGAAGAGCTTATCCTCGTCCACTCGAACAACGAATGGGCGCACACCATAAGAACATACCTCGGCGGTGACGAGCAGTGGCGTGCCGAGGCGAAAAAATACGCCTCGCTGAAGGACGACGAATACGACCCGGACTACATGGACTACTGCTACTTCAATAACCGCTACATCACCTCGGTCATGAAGACGCTCTATTCCGATCCGGACAGCTACCCCAATGTCATTGACTGCATGCTCCGGGCGGAGCCGACGCACTACTTCCGCCTGTCGGAATCCATTGAGGGCGTGTACGAGGTCGCGCAGAAGTACGGCAGCTTTGACGATCAGCTCGGTCAGAGCTTTAACCACACCACCGGCATAATTTACACGCCGAACCCTTGTATCGTCACGGTCATGACCTGCAACGTCTCAAGCTACGAGAAGGTCATAGCGGACGCGGCACAGATGCTGACGGAATACGCCCTGAGCCTTGATGAACAGCTCAAGCCCTACGAGGAGGAAAAGCAAGCCGAAGAGGACGCCGCGAAACAGGCAGAGGAAGACGCTGCCGCTCAGAAGGCGGAGCAGGAGCGCCTCGCAGCAGAGCGCGCGGCGGCTGAAAAGGCCGAGCAGGAGCGCCTCGCAGCAGAGCAGGCGCACAAGGAAACAGTCAAGAAGACGCTCACCATTGCGGTCATCGCGGTGGTGGTCGTGCTCGTGGCAGTTATCGTAATACGCTCTGCTATGAGGAAGCGCCAGCCGCCGCAGCGCCGCGCACCGAGAAGCGCGCCGCGCTCGCAGCAGACGCAGGTGCGCCGTGACCCGCGCGGCGATGGGGGCTACAGACCAAAGCACTGACAGACGGAGTAAACGATATGTGTAAAAGTAATTTCCCGAAACGAATGATATGCGTGCTGCTGGCACTGTGCGTCATGCTCGGCGCGGCAGGCTGCGGCGGCTTCAAATACGGTGTGAACGAGGTTCAGGTATTGGTTGAGCAGGATTACTCCCTCGCCTTCAGGAACAACGACCCGCTGTATTTCTACGTAACAGCGGCGCTCAGCGTGCTTGCCGCACAGGGCAAGGTGGACGAACTCGCGATAAAATGGCTCGGGAGTCCGGCGCTGAACTTTGCCAAGCAGTCAGACGCCCTCGAAAAGCTCCAGCCGCCCGAGGAGCGCGACCTCATAATCGGGCTGGATATCAACTCCTTCCCCATGTCCTATATGACTAACGGCGAGTTTTGGGGGCTGGACGTTGAGCTTGCGATAGCGGTATGCGATCTGCTGGGCTGGAACCTCAAGATGCAGCAGATAGAGAAGGAGAACGTGTATATCGAGCTGTCCTCGGGGAACATCGACGTCGCATGGGGCGGCATAGCGCTGGATCAGGCTGAGCTTGACGCAGAGAAGTACACGCAGTACGGCCCGTATATACACAACGACATTGTGATAGCGACAAGAAACGGCTCGTCGGTTTGGAACAAGCTCCGGCTCAGCGGGCGCAAGATGTGCATGCCCTCGACCCCGGAGGCGCTGGACGCGCTCAACACCGATGAAAAGCTTGTAAACCGCCTCGGTCAGATAACGCGTCTGGCCGGCGGTACTACCGAGTGCTTTGAATATCTCTACGCCGGCAAGTGCGACGTTGTGCTCACGGACAGCACGGCACTGTCGTATTTTAACTGCCACTAATAACGTCAGAAGGAGCCTGCACTGTTCCACTCGCGAAACAGTGCAGGCTCCTTCTTTATAAGCAAAGAGTATCAAAATTCAACTGCGGGGGCTTCGGGCTCGGAGACAAGATCCTTAACCCATTTGCGGCTCTTGACGAGATAATAGCCGATGCTGCACTTGACGATCTCCAATGCCTGGACGCATATAAACATGCGAAGTATCGGCATCGCCGTATAGCGCGAGAGCACAAAGGCAAGCGGAATGCACAGCACCCAAAGATACAGGCTGTCAAACACGAAGGTGATGATTGTCTTGCCGCCGGAGCGGAGCGTAAAGTAGCATGCGTTCGTAAATGCATTCACCGGCATCATCACAGCGCTCACGAGCAAAAGCTGTGACGCAATATGCTTAACATGATCGGAGGTGTTGTATATCTCCGGGATCAGCGGGGCGAGCAGCGCCATCACGACACCGACCGCCGCGCACAGCGCGACAGCGAAAGCGATAAGCTTTCTGTCCTCGTCAACGGCACGTTCAAGCTCGCCCGCGCCGAGGAGTTGGCCGATGATGATGGCAATAGAATTGCCCATGGAGAAGAAGGCACAGAAGAAGAGGTTGGAGACAGTGGTCGAAATATTGACCGCGGAGACGACCTCAAGCCCGCGCATGGAATAGCACTGGTTGAGCACCGTCATGCCGCTTGACCACAAAAGCTCGTTCACGAGCAGGGGCAGTCCCATAACGACGATCTGACGCAGCAGAGCATCCGGGATGCGCCAAGTCGTGTATGCGTGGTCCACAAAGGGGTTCGTGTCCCTGTGCCGGTGTGTCCAGATAATTATAATGGCGCACTCGACAAAGCGGGAAATGACCGTCGCAATAGCCGCGCCGACAACGCCCATGACCGGCGCGCCGAGCTTGCCGAAGATGAGGATATAGTTGCCGACAAGGTTCACGAGCACCGCGACGATGCCGGCCTTCATGGGCACCAGCGTCTCCCCGCTCTCCTTGAGGGTGCTTGCATACACCTGCTGGAGCGCAAAGGGCGGGATCTGGATCAGCATGACAGCGAGATAATCCTTGCCGTAATTCAGCGTTGCGGCCATGTCAAGCTGCTCCTCGCCCTCATGGATAAACTGCATGATGAGCTGTTCCCCGAAGAGCAGGAACACCAGAATGAACGCCGTGGACGTGAATGCCGCTATGTAGAGCTTTGCGCGGAAGGTATCAGCCACGCCCTTGCTGTCGTTCTTCCCGTAATACTGCGCGGTGAATATGCCCGCGCCGGCAAGCCCGCCGAATATGCAGAGGTTAAAGACAAAAATAAGCTGGTTGACTATCGCCACGCCGGACATCGGCTCCGTGCCGACCTGACCGACCATGATGTTATCAAGCAGACTTACAAAGTTCGTTATAACGTTCTGCACCAATATCGGCAGCATGATGGCAAAGAGCTTTCTGTAAAAAGCCTTGCTGCCGATAAACCTGTTGAGCTTCAAATTATCCTCTCCGTTCCCACAAGTCAGTATAAAATCCGCATCCGGTTTCCCGGATGCGGGTTTCAAGTTTCCTTATTTGAGTGCCTTTTTCTTTTCTTCCAGCTTGGACTCGAACTTATTTATTATGTCCGCGTCAATGTCCGGACGCCTGAGCAGGGCGTCAAAGAGCATTTCAAGCCTGTCCTGATCGCCGCCGGAAAAGACATTCTCCGCATAGAAGTCCACCCCGGTGATGTTCGACTCATAGAGCCTGCCGTAAGATTTGCCGCTTCTGGCAAAGCCGCCCTGGATGATGGCACCCTTTTCCAGCAGCCTGTTGAGGAGAATGTGGATCGAATTGTCCTTCCACTTCTTGTCGACGGACAGATCGAGGATCTCTCCTCTTGTCAGGGGACGCTTCGCGTCCCAGATGACATTCATGATCTCAAGTTCGCTTTTTGTAAGTTCCATTTTGCACATCCTTTTTTCTGTTGTTTACGTCTTCTGTCATTCCTTTATCAATATCACTCTTCTTAACACAACTGATTTTAAGGCCCATAAGATATTCTGTCAAGTCGAATGATGTAAAAAAATTTGTCTTATTCTGCTCAGTCGGTCATTGTTAACAGTTCTGTCACATTTTCTCCGACCACGGTCACGCCCGCAGCCTTGAGACGCTCCGCCGCGCAGCCGTCGCCTTCTACGAGCTTTCTCGAAAAGCTGCCGTCATAGATAAGCCCGCTGCCGCATGAGGGGCTGTGCTCCTTCATGAGCGCTTTGGAGCAGCCATAGCGCTTGGCGAGCGTGAGCGCGGCCTGCGCGCCCTTTTCAAACTGCCGTGTAACGTCCGCGCCGCGGCAGCTCACAACGCGCCCGCCGAGCCGTTCACTCGGGTCGCGCGGGGTTGGCAGTCCCCCGGCCGTCTCCGGACAGACGGGAATGAGCCTATAGCGTGCGCGCAGCTTCTCGACCGTCTCCTCAGGCAGGGCGTTGCTGCCGCCGGAGTATTTGCACTCGACGCCCAGAAGACAGGCGCTGATAAGCAGGTTTTCCATAGGCTCACCTTCTCATGCTTATTCCGAGGAAAGCACCGCAAATGCCTCCTACGATGTGACTGAGCTGGGATATATTATCCTTGAGCATGACGCCGTCGACGATCTCGCCGCCGATATAGAGCACCAGCACAAGGATAAGTGTTATGGGTATGCAGCCGTTTTTCATCCCTGCAAGCGAGGACATGACGATCATCATGAACACGATGCCCGACGCGCCGAGCAGAGCCGTGCCGGGGAAGAAGAGCCAATGCACCATGCCGGAGACAAAGGCCGTGAGAAATATCGCCCAGAAAAGCGGACGGCTGCCGTACTTCTCCTCCAGCGGCGGCCCGACGACGAGGATCATCATCATGTTGCCGATATAGTGCGAATAGCTGCCGTGGCCGAGCACATGCAGGAAGAAGCGTGGATAGGTGCCGAGGTCGGCAAAGGACGAGCGGTACACGCTGAAGAGCGCGTGGGTGCTCTTGCCGCCGGTGAGCCCGTCGAGCCAGAGCACGGCGAGCGACAGCAGCGCGAAGGTCAGCACGACGGGAGAATTATATTGCAGCTTTATGAGCTTTCTGCTCATGCATTCGCCTCCAGCGCGGCTATAGCGGAATCGTAAGCGGCCTTGGTGCGCTCATCAAAGCAGACCATGCGCACGCGCTCTATCTCCGGGTGGGCTTCGAGGTATTCTTTGATGGTCTTAGTGGCAATGGCCGCGGCCTTATCAAGCGGGAAATGGTACACGCCCGTGCTTATCGAGGGAAAGTCCACGGTCTTGCAGCCGTTTTCCGAGGCAAGCTCAAGACAGGAGCGGTAGCACGAAGCAAGAAGCTCTGCCTCATGGCTATTGCCGCCGTGCCACACGGGGCCGGGGGTATGGATGACGTAGTTTGCGGGGAGCCTATAACCTTTTGTGATCTTTGCCTTGCCGGTCTCGCAGCCGTGCAGCGTGCGGCACTCGGCCAGAAGCTCAGGCCCCGCGGCGCGGTGGATCGCGCCGTCCACTCCACCGCCGCCGAGCAGCGAGCAGTTCGCAGCGTTCACGATCGCGTCAACGCTCTGCTTGGTTATATCACCGAGAACAGTTTGCAGTCTTTCCATAAGTCTCACTCTCCGATCGCGATAGTCACCGCGCCGTCCTGCGCGGACATGGCGATGCTCTTTATCTCCCTGCCGCGGTTCTCAACGATCCGCTGCGCAAGGACCTCTTCGATATCCTTCTGTATAGTGCGGCGCAGGTTGCGCGCGCCGTAGGTGACGGAGTAGGCCTTCTTAACGAGATAGTCGACAAGGCTGTCGTCCCACGTGAGGGCGATGTTCTTTTCCTTCATCACATCGCGCAGCTCGCCGAGCATGAGCCCCGCGATGGCGCGGAAGTTCTCTTCCGTGAGCTGGTTGAAGCAGATGACCTCGTCGACGCGGTTGATGAACTCAGGACGCAGGAACTCGTTGAGCGCCTTCATGGTGCGCTCACGGCTCATGTCGCTTATCGAGCCGCCGAAGCCGACACTGCCGGACTTGTTGTTGCTGCCGGCGTTCGTGGTCATGACGATAATTGTGTTTTCAAAATTCACCGTTCTGCCCTGCGCGTCGGTGATGCGGCCGTCGTCAAGGATCTGGAGCAGGATGTTCATAACATCCGGATGGGCCTTCTCTATCTCGTCAAACAGCACGACGCTGTACGGCTTGCGGCGTATCTTTTCGGTGAGCTGGCCGGCCTCGTCATAGCCGACATAGCCGGGAGGCGAGCCGATGATGCGCGAGACGGAGAACTTCTCCATGAACTCGGACATATCGAGCCGGATGAGCGACTCGGGAGAATCGAACATATCCGCGGCAAGGCGCTTGACAAGCTCCGTCTTGCCAACGCCGGTACCGCCGACGAAGATGAAGCTGACGGGCTTGCGCTTGACCTGAAGCCCAACGCGGCTGCGCTTTATCGCGGAGCAGACAGCGTTCACGGCTTCGTCCTGGCCGACGATATGTTCCTTCAGGCGCTCGTCAAGCTTCGCGAGGCGCTCGAACTCATCCTCCTTGATGGTGGAGGCAGGTATCTTCGTCCACAGCTCGATGATGCGGGCAAGGTTATCGGTAGTCAGCGCGGGGCGCGGGTTCTTATCAAGCTCGCTCAGCTCGTTTTCAAGCTGCATTTCCTTGCTCTTGAGCTCCGCGATGCGGGCATAGCGCTGATCCTGCTGCGCCTCTGTAAGCTCGCGGCTGTCGGACGTGAGAGCGTCCCGCTCAAAGCGTATGTTCTCAAGGTCGCGCTCTGCCTCCATGCGGCGGTTGATGTCCTTATTCTTGAGGTTCACATCCGAGCATGCCTCGTCAATAAGGTCAATGGCCTTATCGGGCAGGAAGCGGTCGGTGATATACCGCTCGCTCATGACGACGGCCTGACGGCACATTTCATCGGAGATGGTGACGCCGTGATAGTCCTCATAATAGTGCGCGATGCCGCGCAGGATCTTCACGCTGTCCTCGATCGACGGCTCAGCCACGGTAACGGGCTGGAAGCGGCGCTCGAGCGCGGAGTCCTTCTCTATGTGCTTGCGGTACTCGGTAAAGGTCGTCGCGCCGATGACCTGAATTTCGCCTCTTGAGAGGGCGGGCTTGAGGATATTCGCGGCGTTCATGCTGCCCTCGGCGTCGCCCGCGCCGACAATATTGTGTACCTCGTCAATGACAAGGATGATGTTGCCGTGCTTTCTTATCTCCTCGATAAGCCCCTTCATGCGGCTCTCGAACTGGCCGCGGAACTGCGTGCCCGCAACGAGCGCCGTCAGGTCGAGCAGGTCGACCTCCTTATTCTGGAGCTTCGCCGGGACATTGCCCATGGCGATGCGCTGTGCAAGCCCCTCGGCGATGGCCGTCTTGCCGACGCCGGGTTCGCCGATGAGGCAGGGGTTATTCTTCTGGCGGCGGTTGAGGATCTGGATAACGCGCTCAAGCTCCTCCTCGCGGCCGATCATCGTATCGAGCTTACCCTCGCGGGCGCGGGCGGTGAGGTCGATGCAGTAATTATCAAGGAACTTGCGCTTGCCGCCCTTGGGTGGATTCTCCTTAGTCTCGCCGCGGCGCGGCTCTCCGCCCTGGTTCTGGCTCTCGTTTGATGCCGAGGCGCTGGGGCCGCCGCCGAAAAGGCGGTTGAGAAACGGGAAGGTCGCGGTCTTGCCGTCGTCCTCCTCGTCGCTGCCGTCATCATCGACGGGGGCGATGTCCTCCCCGCCGGTGAGGGCGCTCATCATTTCGCCGGTGAGATTGTCAAGCTCATCATCGGTGATGCCCATTTTGTTTATCATATCGTCCACGGGCTTGATGTGCAGCTCGCGGGCGCATTTAAGGCACAGGCCCTCGTTCTTGGCCTGACCGTTTTCGATCTTGGTTATGAATACCACGGCAACGTTCTTGCCGCAGCGTGAGCACATTGTAGGCTGCATTTATTGCCTCCGTATATATATTTCTGCTATTACCGGTTTACAGCAAACCGCCGGTAAGAAAATCAAAGATGAGGAAGAATCGGCCGAGCGTCGTGTGAGACATGGTCTCCGCGCCTATGACAAGCCCCATGAAGCTCAGGAGCCAGCACAGGAGCACGCAGTAAAGAAAGCCCTTGATAAAGCCCATTATCGCGCCGCCTACTTCGTCCACGCTCTCCATGTTCGGCAGCCGGAACGACAGGTTCCCCACATTGCCGAGCGCCACAAGCAGGATCAGAATCAGCAGAAACGCCACGACCATGAGCCCCACATGGGTAAGGGTATCGCACAGGACGGAGACGACCGCCTTGGTCATGCTGACCCCGTCAGTATCGGCAAGGCTCACAGCGTCGCCCGCAAGCTCCTCGGCGCGCTTTTCGTAAAGCCCCATCGCGGTGAAGCACTCATAGGCATAGTCATAGCGCAGAGATGAATCCTGCGCGAGGATATCCTCAAGTGAAAGGTCGCTGCTGCCGTAGCCCATTCTTTCAAGAATGGCATCGCGGTTCTTGGAGGAGTCCACATAGCCGTCGACAAAAGGCTCGACCGCCGGGACTATCTCATGCGAATAGGCCGAAGCGAGGAGACTGCCGCCGAAGAGTGCGATAATTATCGCGAGGATCCCGGCGATTCCCCCGACGAGCCCTTTCTTGTAGCCGTTCCACGTGCACAGGGCAATTATCAGTATCAGTACGATGTCAATGATAGCTCTCATATGTACCTGCCATCCTTTGTATATGCCGGCGGCGTGCCGCCTGTTTTCTCTTCTTCCCCGGCAGCTATTACTGTATCACAAGTTTATGAACAAATATAGCATTAATAACCGGAAAGATAAGGCTGTGTTTTGCTCGGACAGCATTATGCTGTCATCAGTCTTTGCTCATCATTTCTCCCGCCGCGCCGTCGTACCAGACGCGGTTGAGGTACAGGCCCTGCGGCGGCATGGTCGGCCCGGTGAGACGCCGGTCGCCCTTTTCAAGAAGCGCCGGGATATCCTCCGGACGAAGTTTGCCGTATGACGCGTAGACCATAGTGCCGACCATGGCTCTGCACATATTGTACAGGAAGCCGTCGGCGCAGATGGAGACGGTGATGATGTCCCCTTCCTTCTCGGCGCGGCACCAATAGACCGTCCGCACGGTGGTCTTCGTCTCGGTGCCGACGCTGCGCACGGCCTTAAAATCGTGCGTCCCCTCGAAAGCCGCGGCGGCGCGGCTGAACTGCTCCATATCAAGCCGCTGCGGATAGAAGCAGACGCGGTCTTTAAGAAACGGATCGCGGATATTGCTATTGTGTATTTTATATATATATTCCTTTTTTATACACGAGCCGATCGCGTTGAAGTTCTCTTCGACCTCGACCGCGTCCGTCACGGCGATATCGTCCGGCAGGCGGGAGTTGACCGCGAGCGGCATACGCTCCATTGGTATGTTCGTCTCGGCATGGAAGTTTGCGCAATAGCGCAGCGCGTGGACTCCCGCGTCAGTTCTGCCGCAGCCGACGACCTTCGTGCGTGTGCCGAGCGCCTTTTCCAGCGCTTCCTCAACGGTCTGGGCAACGCTTATTTCGTTTTTCTGGATCTGCCAGCCGTGGTAGCGGCTCCCGTCATAGCGTAGGCGCAGAGCAATATTTTTCATAGTCAAAGTCCGAACTTCTTCAAAACTATTATCCCGGCGAGAAATGCCGCACCGACGATGAGCGCTGCCCAATCGATGCCCTGCATCTGAAGGTGCTTCATCCTTGTGCGCCCCTCGCCGCCGTGGTAGCAGCGGCTCTCCATCGCGATGGCGAGCTCGTCCGCGCGGCGGAATGCCGACACGAACAGCGGCACCAGCACCGGCAGCAGCGCCTTCGCGCGGCTCATAAGGCTGCCCGTCTCAAAGTCCGCCCCGCGCGCCTTCTGCGCGGACATGATCTTGTCCGTCTCCTCGATGAGCGTGGGGATGAACCTGAGCGCCATGCTCATCATCATCGTCATCTCATGCACGGGGACCTTTATCTTCTTGAGCGGCGCAAACAGCAGCTCCATCCCGTCCGTCAGTGCGATGGGGCTCGTGGTGTAGGTCAGCAGAAAGGTTCCGGTAATGAGCAGGACGATGCGCAGCACCATCTGGAACGCGCGCGCGATGCCCTCCCATGTCACGATCCAGCCGGGGAGCACAGGTGTGCCCTCGGTATAGAAGATGTTGAGCAGCGCCGTCAGCGCGATTATGAACAGCATTGGCTTGAGCCCCTTGAAGATGCTGCCCGGCTTTATCTTAGATGCCGCCATGCACCCTGCGGTCGCCGCGGTGACGGCGATGTAGGATACCCAGCCTGAGGTCTGGAACAGCGCGACGATATATACCACGACGAGGATGAGCTTCGTCCTCGGGTCGAGCCGGTGCGCAATGGTATTGCCCGGGAAGAACTGGCCGAGAGTGATATCCTTCAGCATTTCCCCGCCTCCTTTATATTCAGGATGGCGGCAAGCAGCTGCTCATGCGTATATATGCTCTCCGGCAGCGCGACACCGCGGCGGCGCAGCGCCACTGCAAGCTCCGTCGCATGCGGCACGTCAAGGCCGATGCCGGTAAGCTCCTCGGGTCTTGAAAAGACCTCCTCGGGCGTGCCGTCCATGACGACATGTCCCTTGTCAAAGACGAGGATGCGCTCGGCAAGGCGGGCGACATCGTCCATGCTGTGGCTGACGATGATGACGGTCGCGCCGGTCTTTTCCCGGTAGGCGCAGAGGTTTTCCTGTATCTGCCGGCAGCCGGCGGGGTCAAGCCCCGCAGTAGGCTCATCGAGCACGAGCACCTCCGGGCGCATCGCAATAACGCCCGCAATGGCTATGCGCCGCTTCTGCCCTCCCGAGAGCTCCAGCGGGGAGCGCTCGAACAGCTCCTCATCAACGCCGGTAAAGCCCGCGGCTTCGCGCACGCGGCTGTCGATCTCCTCCTCGGAGAGCTTCATGTTCGTGGGGCCGAAAGCGATGTCCTTATACACCGTCTCCTCAAAGAGCTGGTACTCCGGGTACTGGAACACGAGCCCAACCTTGAACCTTATTGCCTTGCGGGTGAACTTATCCTTATTTATATCCTCACCGCCGCAGAGCACCGCGCCCGAAGTGGGCTGGAGCAGCGCGTTGAGGTGCTGTATAAAGGTGGACTTCCCGGAGCCGGTGTGACCGATCACGCCGATTAGCTGCCCCTGTGGGAGCGTGAGGTCAATGCCCTCAATCGCCGCTTTTTCAAAAGGAGTGCCCACGCTGTATACGTGGCACAGGCGCTCCGTCTTTATCTCTGCCATTTATTAAGAGTCTCCGTTCTCTTTAATGCTTCAGTGCTGCCGCGATCTCGCGGGCGCAGGCGTCCACTCCGAGCGCCTCGGTGTCGAGCTTAAAGCCCGCCTTCCTGAGGTCGTGCAGCAGGCGCGTTGTCTCCGGTACAGTCAGTCCCTCGCGCTCCATGAGCGCGGCGTCGGCAAAGACCTTCTCAGGCGTACCGTCGGAAACGATGCTGCCGTTTGACATTATTATAAGCCTGTCCGCGCCGACGCACTCATCCATGTGGTGCGTTATCAGCACGACGGTCATGCCCTTCTCACGGCACAGCCGCGTCACGGTCGAGATGACCTCGCGCCGCCCCTGCGGATCGAGCATGGCGGTCGGCTCATCAAGTACGATTATCTCCGGTTCCATCGCGATGACGCCCGCTATCGCGACGCGCTGCTTCTGCCCGCCCGAGAGCAGGTGCGGCGCATGCTGGCGCAGGTCATACATGCCTACCTGGCCAAGAGCCTCATCAACGCGGCGGCGGATCTCCTCCGGCGCGACGCCGAGGTTTTCCGGGGCGAAGGCCACATCGTCCTCCACGACGTTTGCGACGATCTGGTTATCCGGGTTCTGGAACACCATGCCGACATTACGGCGCACATCAATGACGCGCTCCTCCTCGGCGGTGTCGATCCCGCAGACCGTCACGCGCCCCTCGTCCGGGACAAGGATAGCGTTCATGTGCTTTGCAAGGGTCGACTTTCCGGAGCCGTTATGCCCCAGCACGGCGACGAAGCTGCCCTGCTCTATCTCAAGGTCTATCCCGCAGAGGCTCTCAAGTTCGTCCCCGGGATAGGTGTAATGTACATTTTCAAACCTTATGATCGCGTCCAAGGCAAATTTCCTTTCATGCCTCCCAGCGGCAGCTTGCTCCGCAGGGGAGATACAGTCCGCTGTCGGTAACGGGCAGGCCGAGCTCCTGGCTCTCGCTGCTGCCGCCGAACTTCTTTGTGAATATGCTTTCCGTCACATAGCTGAGCACCGACGCGGAAAGCCCGGTCGTATACGAATTTATGAGCACAAAGAGGGGCTCTTCCGACAGCACCCCCGCGCACAGCGACACGAACGGCCAGAGGTTCTGCTCAAGCTTCCAGACCTCGCCGCCGGGGCCGCGGCCGTAGGACGGCGGGTCCATAATGATGGCGTCGTATTTATGCCCGCGGCGTATCTCGCGCTCGACAAACTTTGCGCAGTCGTCAACGATCCAGCGTATCGGCGCATCCGAGAGCCCCGAGGCCGCGGCGTTCTCCTTGCCCCATGCGACCATACCCTTTGCCGCGTCCACATGGCACACGCCCGCCCCTGCCTTTGCGCAGGCGACGGTCGCAGCGCCCGTATAGCCGAAGAGGTTCAGGACGCTGATAGGGCGACCGGCGGCGCGGATCTTCCGCATCGCCCAGTCCCAGTTCGCGGCCTGTTCGGGGAAGAGCCCGGTGTGCTTGAAGTTCATGGGCTTGACATTGAAGGTCAGTTCGCCGTAGCGTATCTTCCAGTTCTCGGGAAGGTGCCCTTTGTCCCAGCTGCCGCCGCCCGTCTCGCTGCGGCGATAGCGCGCGTCGCGGTCGTTCCAATGGGAGTTGCGGCGCGGGGTGTCCCATATCGCCTGCGGGTCCGGACGCACGAGGTAATAGCGCCCCCAGCGCTCCAGCTTCTCTCCCTTGGAACAGTCTATAAGCTCAAAATCCTGCCATTTATCTGCGATCCACATATCAGTCTCCGTTTCCCTCCCTGCCGTTTTCGGTCACGGGGGGGATAATTATCACATATTAAGACAGTGTATTTTATCATTAAAGCCGTGGCAGGTCAAGGACTTCGAGCCGACACGTGGGTACAAAAGAAAAACTTCCGCAGAAATATTTTCTGCGGAAGTAATATGTGCATTTTTTCAGCCTTACATTACAAAGCCGAGCACCGTGTACAGTACGATCGACACACCTGCGCATATCGCAGCGTAAGGGATCTGGGTCTTTACATGGTCGATGATGTCGCAGCCGGAGGTGGCGCAGGACATTATTGTGGTGTCGGATATCGGGGAGCAGTGGTCGCCGAAGATGGAGCCGCCGAAGATAGCGCCGGCAACGAGCTCGATATTGACGCCCATGTTTATTGCCATCGGCAGGCAGATAACGGACATTATCGCCATCGTACCCATAGAGGTGCCGGTCGCAAAAGACAGGAGCATGCACAGCAGGAAGCTCAGCATCGGCAGCAGCGCCGGGGTGAGCACACCCATGAACACGGCGGTGAGGTAGTTGCCGGTGTCAAGGCTCTTGACAAGGCTGCCCATCGTGAAGCCGAAGAGCAGCACCGCCGCCATCGGCAGCATAGTGCCCATGCCCTTGAACATTTCGTTTATAACGCTCTCAACGGTGTACTGCTTCTGCGCGACACAGAGGATACAGATCGTCAGCACGGCGAGGACGCAGCCCCACAGCAGGCTCTGCATGCCTGCGCCCTGAGTCGGGTTGCCGTTGCCGGTGACGGTGAGGGTGGCAAGGATGGTCACGATGAGCACACACATCGGCAGGACCATGTTGATGACTCTGGGCTTTGCGTCGCTGACCTTATCGGCGGCATCGCTGAGCGCTCCGCCGTGGCCCGGCTCGTCAAGCTCGCCGGTCTTCTCGGCGCGCTCCTCGGCCTTTCGCATCGGGCCAAAGTTTATGTTGAAGAGGCATACCGCAAGCGTGCCGAACACGGCAAGGATGCAGTAGAAGTTCAGCGGGATGGACTTGAGCAGCACGGATATCGCCTCGCCCTCGGCGACGCCGCCGGAGGTGAGGTAGCCGGTCATTGCGGCGAGCCAGCCGCTGAGCGGGAAGAGCACGCACCATGGAGTAGACGTCGCATGGATGATGAAGGCGGACTTCTCATGCGGCACCTTGAGCGCGTCATTGAACGGGCGGGAGATAGAGCCGGTCACCATGCAGCTGAGAGAGCCGGAGGTGAAGATGATGATGCCGAGCAACCACGTGAAAAGGTTTGCGCCGCGCTTGGACTTGATGAGCGCGCGCTTTTTGAGCATGACCTCGGTGAAGCCGTCGATGCCGCCGGACTTCTCAATGAGGTAAATGAGCGCGCCGATCAGCAGGAATGACGCGAGCACGATGGTGTTGCTGTTGCTCTCAAAGGTGTGGATGAAGCTGTAAAAGGTCTCGTTGAGACCCGCCAGCAGCGCGCCGTTGCAGAGCACCATTGAGCCGACAAAGATACCTATCAGCAGGGAGATGAACACGTTTTTCGTCACCAGCGCCAGAACTATAGTCAGCAGCGGCGGGACGACAGACCAGAAACCGAATTGCATTTTTCTTTCCTCCTCTTTCCTATTCCTTACACTTTCCTTACGCTTCTGCCGAGCTTCGGGGCTACTATCCGGCAGTCCTTCGCGGCGATTTCGCCGCCTATCAGTACACAGTCTATTCCGACCGGCGGCAGCACAGGCTCGCTGAAGCTTGCGCAGTCGCTGATTTTTTCCGGATCAAAGACGACGACGTCAGCATCCGCGCCGACGTTCAGCCGGCCCTTGCCTGCAAGGCCGAGTCTGTCTGCGGGCATGGCCGTCATCATGTTCACCGCCTCATACATCCCGAGCTTCCCCGTCCGCACGAACTGCGCGATAAGCCTCGGGAACGCCCCGGCGGCGCGCGGGTGTCCCTGGCCGTGGGACATGATGCCGTCGCTTGCGAGCATCACGTTCGGATGGCTCAGCGCAAGGTCGACGTCCCGCTCACGCATGACATAGCACACGGTCAGGCACTCGGGCATCTCGCGGCGCACCTTTTTGAATATCTCCTCGGTGCAGCGCTGACCTTTATACTCGCCCTCGCACAGCTCGACCGCGTCATAGCCGCAGCCGTAGCGCTCCATCCAGCCGTCGTCATAGGTAGTGGAGCCGAGAGTGGTGGAGAAGGCATAGTAGGGGTAGCAGTCACAGCACACGTCAAGGCCGCGGAGCCTGTATTCATCGGTGATGCGCAAAAACTCCTCCATCTGCCCGAAGCCCGCCATGCTGCCGATATGCGACACCTGCACCGGTATGTTGAGCTTTCGTCCGATTTCAAGCAGCTCGCGTTCGGAATCGAACACCTCGTCCGCGTCCGAGCGGATATGCGCGGCAATAAGCCGCCCATAGTCCCGGCAGGGTGAGGCCGTCTCAAGCAGTTCCTCCTCGTCAAGGCCGGGGACATAGCGTATCCCGTATGACACGCCTAAGCAGCCGCGGCGGAGGCAGTCAGCTATTTCCTCATGCATCTGTGCGCGCTGTGCCCCCGTCGTCTTAACGTAGCGGCCTGTGGCTCCCGCGTGTTCGCGGAACCACGCGTGTCCCGCCAGCATCGCAACGTTTACCGCCGCGCCGTCCCGGTCGACTAAGTCGAGATAGTCCGCGGGGTTGCAGCAGCTCAGGCCGCAGTTGCCGCCGACAGCCGTCGTCACGCCCATGCGCAGCATGCAGTTGAATATAGCCTTGCCGCTGTCGGAGTATATCTTCCCGTCAGGCTCGACGGGATCCTCATGCATATGTATATCCACAAAGCCGGGACAGACTATTTTGCCCTCGGCGTTTATGAGCCTGTCAGCCTGCGGCATATCCCGCGTGACATCGGCAACTTTGCCGTCTTCTATCAGCAGGTTCAGTCTGCCGTCGACACGGTTTGCCGGGTCTATGAGCCTGCCGCCGTATATAAGCGTCTTCAAAGCGCTGTCACCTTACTTTCTTTGGCAGTATTATACATGAAATTTATGCAATGTAAATTGTCGTGAATGCTTTATACATTGTAAAAAGTGCCGTGTCAATGATATCAGACATCCGCCGTCAATGCAAATATCTTTGCGTTTTATTACATTAAGTAATGCCCCCATTAAATAATTTGTGTTGCCTTTCGTGCAGCGAAATGTTATCATATATGTTAATTTCCAATTGCCATCGGCAATTGCGGGGATAGAGAGATTTACGAGAGGATGGGTCTTCCCATGAAAAAAAGTCTCAGTCGGAGTGAATACATCTACATTGCCAGCATGCTCTTCGGCATGTTTTTCGGCGCGGGGAACCTGATTTTCCCTGTCTATATGGGGCAGATGGCCGGTCGCAACATGTGGCCCGCGCTCATCGGCTTCATCATCACCGGCGTCGGTCTGCCGCTGCTCGGCGTCGCGGCGCTCGGCATCAGCCGCAGCAGCGGTCTGTTTGAGCTGAGCAGCCACATCGGCCGCCCATACGGTTATTTCTTCACCTGCGCGCTGTACCTGACGATAGGGCCGTTCTTCGCGATCCCCCGCTGCGCAACGACCTCTTTCACTGTCGGTATCGAGCAGATCATCCCGCAGGGCTCGGATAAGCTCTCGCTGTACCTGCTGCTGTTCTCGCTGGCCTTCTTCGTCGCGGCGCTGCTGTTCTCGCTCTACCCCGGCAAGATAATGGTCTGGGTCGGCAAGATACTCAACCCCGCATTCCTGCTCTTCCTCGGCATCCTCGTTGTCGTCACGCTCGTGAACCCTGGCGCTGCCATCGCCGAGGTCGAGCCCGCGGGCGACTATGCGACCGTGCCATTTTTCGAGGGCTTCATTGAGGGCTACAACACGCTCGATGCGCTTGCGAGCCTTGCCTTCGGCATCGTGGTCGTGAACGTTATACGCGGCCTCGGCGTGGAGGACGGCGATGCTGTCGCTTCCAACACCGTGCGCGCCGGTATCTTCAGCTGCCTGCTGATGGCAGTCATCTACTTCTTTGTGACGCTCATCGGCGTACACAGCCGCGGCGTTATGGCAAGCGCGGAAAACGGCGGTGTTGCCCTCGCGCAGATCGCAAAGCACTATCTCGGCGCGCCGGGGCTTATCGTCCTCGCCGCGACCGTGACCCTCGCCTGCCTCAAGACCTCCGTCGGCCTTATCACGAGCTGTGCCGAGACCTTTGCCGGGATGTTCAAGGGGCTGAGC
>CAKTKV010000003.1 GCA_934572355.1 uncultured Oscillospiraceae bacterium | reverse complement strand
GAGATCCAGCGCGGCGGGCAGGTGTATTATCTGCATAACCGCGTCGAGGACATCGACCGCACCGCGTCCCGCATCAAAGCGATGCTCGAGGATGTGACGGTCGGCGTGGCGCATGGGAAAATGGACAAAAATATGCTCTCCTCGGTAATGGAGAGCATGGCGAACGGGGAAACGCAGGTGCTTGTCTGCACGACGATCATCGAGACCGGCATCGACATCCCCAACGTCAACACGCTTATCATCGAGGACGCCGACAAACTCGGCCTTGCACAGCTCCACCAGATACGCGGCAGGGTGGGGCGCTCGACGCGCCGCGCCAGCGCCTACCTGACCTTCCGCCGCGACAAGGTGCTTACCGAGATCGCCGAAAAGCGCCTCAACGCCATCCGCGATTTTGCCGCGTTCGGCTCCGGCTATAAGATAGCCATGCGAGATCTTGAGATACGCGGCGCGGGCAGCCTTCTCGGCGCGGAGCAGTCCGGGCATATGATAGATGTGGGCTACGATATGTATATGAAGCTTCTCAGCGAGGCGGTGCTTGAGGCGCGGGGCATTGAGGTGCCGCAGCGGGCGGAGTGTTCCGCCGACCTTGCCGTCGCCGCGAACATCCCCGACAGGTACATTCCGTCCTCCGAGCAGCGCATGGATATTTACCGGCGCATCGCGCTCATCCGCACCGAGGAGGAGGCGGACGATCTCACCGACGAGCTTATCGACCGCTTCGGCGAAACGCCGCCGGGCGTCAACGCGCTTATCCACGTCGCGCTTCTGCGCGGCGAAGCGGGCAAGGCGGGCATAAGCGACATCACGCAGAAGCAGGGGTATCTGCGCTTCACGGTGAAGGATTTCGACATGGAAAAGGTATCGCGCCTGTACGCCATGCCGGAATATAAGGGCGCGCTCAGGGTGGAGGCCGGGTCAAAGCCCTGCCTGAGCCTGAAAATAAAGAACAAGGCGCGCGTGATAGACGAGGCGCGGAAGTTCGCCGCGCTGTGGAGCAGTTGACCTCATTCAGTGAGGAGTGAGGGGTTAGGGGTTAGGAGTTAGGAATGAGGAGTGAGGAGTTATTGTGTCGGCAGAGCCGACGGATAAAATAGAGTGAAGAGTAGAGAGTAGAGAGTGGAGTTGTTGAGCCGCTGACGCGGCAGATTCAACTCAAGGCTCTGCCGTTGCCAACGCGCACTTATGCCTCCCCTGAAAGGGGAGGTGGGTCGGCGCAAGCCGAGCCGGAGGGGTCTATCAGAGTGGAGAATGGAGTTATTGTGTCGGTTCTGCTGACAGCGCAGCTGCTCAATCCTGACTCCTTACTGCGCAAAGCTCTTAACTCTGAAAAAGGGATGCAGCATTTGAATCATGCTGCATCCCTTTTTTTCGCATTGTTCAGCCGATCAGGCGGCCGCTTCTTATGATATGCGACGGCCGGAGCTGATAGGCGATGATCTCTCTCACATCGGCGGTGGGGAAGATCGTGAGGTCGGCGCGTCCGCCCTTGCGCACACCGTAGTCGGCGCTTATGACCTTTGCGCCGCGCTCGGTTATCATGGACCAGATATCGCCGACTTCTTCGTCGGTGAAAAACGCCTGGAGATAGGTGAGCAGATATGCGATCTGCTTTATATCGCCGGAGCCCATGGGGTTGAAGAAATCGCGGATATTGTCGCTGCCGAGTCCAACGGGGATGCCGAGCTTCAGAAGCTCCTTCACGGGGGCTATCCTTCTTGTCGAGATCGCCGTGGGGGCTATCGTCGCCTTGAGCGCGCAGCCGGAGATGATCTCAAGCGCCTGTGAAAGCTCCGCGTCGTTCAGCGCGGAAAGCGTACACATATGGATGGCGTTCACGCGCCCGCAAAGTCCCGTTTCCTTCATGCGGCGGGCAAGATAGGGGAGAAGGTAGTTCTCCCGATTTCCCGATTCGTCAAGATGGAAATCCGCCTCGACGCCGTACTTCGCGGCAAGGTCGAGAATGAAGTCGATATGCCGCTCGCCCTCGCCGAAGGTGATGGTATGCCCGCCGACAAGATCGGCGCCCATGCGCATTGCATCGTTGAGAAGTCCCTGCGTTTTATCGTCCTGGAATACGCCCTCCTGCGCAAAGGCGGCTATCTGGATTGTGATGTCGTCCTTGTATTTTTCACGCAGCGCAGTCAGCGCCTCTATGCCTTTAAGACCGACATAGCCGTCCACGTCGCAGTTCGTGCGCAGAAAAAGCGTGCCCGAAGCAATGGCTGTCCTAACGACGGCCTCTGCGCGATTATATATATCCTCCGCGGTGAACGAGGCCTTTTCAATGCGTGTAAGACCGCCCTTGACGGCGCCCGTACCGTGTACGTACCTTGCCCTGCCGCCGTCCATGAGGTGGGACTTGTCGATGTGGCTGTGGCAATCGACAAAGCCGGGGATGACCACGCCGCCCCTCGCGTCGATGACCGCGGCATTCGGCGGGGCGGGGATAGAGGGCGCGATCCTGCTTACGGTTCTGCCGCTGAGGAGCACGTCCGCAACAGCGCCGTCAAGACGTGCGTTTTTAACGAGAATTTCCGCCATTGATCACTCCTCGACGCGCACTATCGCGTTTACAAGGTTTGCACCGTGGGGACCCTGATGCTCATAACCGGCGGAGGCAAGGATCATGGTGTCGCCGATCATCGCGCCGACGATGGCGTTGATAACGGCCTTTGCGAAAACGCCCTGATAGCTTTGCAGATAGTCTGACTTCATGGTCGTGCGGCGGCCTCTGATGGAGCCTTCTGCGTCCGCACCCGCGTTTATGAGTACGGTGACGATGCGGTCGCGCTCAGACTGGGGAATGGTGTCCTCGAATTTGAGTCCCGCGGACTTGAACGCCGCCTTTGCGCCGTCAACGTCGAGAGTGTCCTTCATGACGCCGCTGCCCATGTGCAGCTTTGCGCAGGAGTTTGCGCTGTTGCCGAGGACAAGGATCTTGCATGCGACCTGCTCGTTGCCGGCAGAGGTGGTGGCGACGTTGGAGTAAAGGCTCCAGTCCTTGCAGATCTTTTCCGTGGTCACGTCGCTGTCCCTGATCTCGCCGAGAGCGAGAGCAACGCCGAGAGCGCTTGCGCCCTTTGCCTTGGAGCTTGCCTCGACCGTGTTGTCGCTGACGCACTTCTTGCCTCTTGCCGCGGCGTCGGCGAGGCGCGCACCGGTCATTGCCGGACACTTTACGGAGACGCAGTGTACGTCCTTTACGTCGTCTATGCCGGCGTCGGCCATTGCCTTTTTCACGCCCTCCGCGACGAGCCTTACCATGTCCGCCGTGCCGTATTCCTCAGGCAGCAGCACACGCGTGACGTTCACGCCTATGGCAAAGCGCTTTTCGCCTGCGGGCTTGGCGTCGGGCGCTTCGCGCTTGGTGAAGACGTTGTAATGCGGACTCATCAGACCGCCGGTAAGACCGATCATGAGCATGGGGATGCGTGCGGCGACCTGCTGACGGGTGATGCCCATCTTCTCGGAGAGCATAAGCTCAAAGCTCTGCATGGCGTAGCCGCGGGAATAGGCGTCGCCCTCGGTCTGCGCCTTTATGGCGACTATCTCAAAGGGATCGACGGTGCCGTTGTCGATGAGCTTTGCAAGCTCCGATACGTCGTCGGGACCTGCCATGGGGAGACGGTAAACGTTGTAGTCTTTCATAATTGTTACTCCTTATATTTATTAAAGCTGAATTAAGTTATCAAAACTGTCGGAAAAAGCTTGTTTTTTTGATAAGCCGGCTTATCCGATATATTTCTCGCCGTAGGCTCTGAGCGCGTCCTCGAACATCTTCAGCGGCGCACGCGATACGCCCGCGCCTATCATGCCCACGCCCGCTTCCTTGCTGACGATGGCGGTGTTGATAACGGGTGTGACGCCGCTGTCAACGACCCTGGAGATATCAATGCCGGTGGGCGTGCCTCTGAAATCAAGGTTGGGGATGGTGTACTGCTCACTCTCGCCGTAGCATATGCCGTACATCTCGTAGGTGTAGTTGAGCGCGTCCTGATACTTTCCCGCGCCGAGGAAGCGCACTATCGCGGGCGCGGCTGCGATCGCCATTCCGCCGACGCCGCCCGTCTCCATTATGGCGCTGTCGCCGATATCCTTATTGGCGTCTTCTGCGGTGTAGCCGGAGAAGTAAAGCCCCTTGACGTCGGCGGCGGGGGCGGTGAACCAGCGGCTGCCGAGACCGCTCACCCTGATGCCGATGCTGACGCCGTTGCGCGCCATGGCGGTGACTATTGTGGAATACTCGATGCCCGCGGCGGCGTCTGCGGCGCTCTTGTTCGCGGCCATTGCGAAGTTGAGGAAGAACTGGTCATTGTTTGTGGTCATGAAATCGACGCACTTTCTGTATTCCTCAATGCCGGAGCAGCAGGCGGCAAGACCGGGGACTATCGTTTTGAGGAACAGATTGGTGGAGGCGGCGTTGCGCATATGAAGCTCATCGCCCATGTTGAGCGACTGCGCTATAACGGACTTGAGGTTGACCCCTCCCACGGAGCGGACATATTTTTTCATCACGGGCGCAAAATCGCTCTCTATCCATTTGAGACGGCGCACGGTGTTCTCCCCGAACGCGCCGAAGCGGATAACGTCGCCCGCGCCCTCGTTGAAGGTGCTGTACGCCATGTTGCCGTTTTCCCTGTTCTCCACGCAGATCATCGGCATGGAATATGAGGTTATGCCGGTCATGGGACCGACGGCGGCGTGCTCGTGGCACGGCTCGTACTTTATCGCGCCGGAGGCGGCAAGCGCCCATGCCTCGCCGTCGTTCGCCGCAAGTCCCTCATACTTGAGCGCCGCGACTATCGCGCCCTGCATCGGCCTGCACATCTCCGCCCATGCGATCGGGGGACCGGCGTGCAGTATGGTGTGCCTGTCGATGCCGAGTACCTCGTGAGCGCTTTTTACGTCCACCCAATACGGCATTGCGTTTTTCAGCTTGGCAAGCGCCTTGTCGTTGGCGTACCTGACTATATCTCTCATTAAATTTTCCGTCCTTTCCTGTTCAGCCTTCGATCCAGTTGAGTATCTTTATAAGCTCAAGGTCACCGCCTGCGGGCGGCTTCCACTCGACCTGGGCGCAGCGCTTGTCCTGCTGCAGGACGGCGTCATAGAATATCTCCACGCCGATGTTGACGCAGACAAGCTCCTGCGAAAAAAGAGCGTTGATTCCGTTCATCTGACAAATTCCTCCTTCAGAGCGTTTTCATTATCTCGGCGGCAAGCATACCGGCCTGCGCATTGCTGCCCAGTACGATGACGCCCGCATCCTCAAGCCTGCGCTGCTGTTCGGCGCGGTTCTGGAAATCGCCGTCCGTGCCGCAGATGGACGCGATAAAGGTGATGTGTCTGCCGTTTGCAAGCTCCCGCGCTTCCTTTACGGCGGCGGCAAGCGCACCGGCAGGATCGGCGTTCGAGCCGTAGCCGATAACGCAGTCAAGCACTATCGCCGCGACGGACTCATCCTGCGCTTCCTTTTTGAGGCGCTGTACGCGCAGACGCGTGTCTATCATGGGGTGGGGCATACCGTCGGTGAAATAGTCCTCGCCCATGTCGATATAGCAGTGACCTTCGGACTGCTCGACGTTTTTCAGCAGATAATCGCCGGTGCAGATGTTGGAGTATACGCGTCCCACTACCTTTTCGGCAAGAAGTATGCCCTCGTAGCAGAGACTTCCGCCGGAGTAGAGACCGCGGACGTATTTCTGGCAGGGCGCGTACTTCGCGCTCTCCGCCGCGGCGATCGCCTTGTAGTCCGGCGCGGGCGCGGCGGTAAAATCACTGCCGCGGCTGAGCTGCACCAGCTGCGCCGCGGCGTCCTCGAGAGTATCCGCAAAGTGCAGGCAGGAGCCTTTGAGCAGGCTTCTGTCCCCGCCGAGGAAGCACGCCACGACGGGCTTTGTGAACGTGGAGCAGAGCTTTATTATTTCCTTGAGAACGGAGGAGGCGGGCGGCTTTCCGACGATGCCGATGACCCTGGTCATCGGGTCGGCCTCAAGCGCTTTCAGCTCCATGAGCATCATTCTGCCGCCGACCTGCTCCTTGACGTCGCGTCCGCCCGTGCCGAGACCCTGAGAAACGCCGCCGCCGAGACGGTCGATAATGCAGCAGACCTCCTGAAGACCCGTGCCGGATGCGGCCGCAAGACCGATGCCGCCGCGCCTTACCTCGTTGGCGAAGCCGAGCGCAACGCCGTTGACCCATGCAGTGCCGCAGTCGGGACCCATCATGAGAAGCTCATGCTCAACGGCGTATTCCTTGAGCCTTATTTCGTCCTCAATAGTGACATTATCGCTGAAAAGCAGGACATGAAGTCCCTTGTGCATGGCCTTCATGGCTTCCTCCGCGGCGTACTTGCCCGGAACGGACACTATCGCAAGGTTGGCGCCGCCAAGCTTGCTCATTGCCTCCGCAGCCGATCTGACCCTTATGAGCGCGCCGCCGTCCTCCGCGACGGCAGCCGCGCCGTCTGCGGATTTGTTCATGAGCGCTTCAAGCGCCGCGACGGCTTTGTCGGACTGCTCCTGCGTTTCGGTGAGTATGCCGATGAGCATGTCGTTCGCGCCTGCCGCGGCGACTGCCTCGCCGGAAAGAAGACCGGCCTTTGTCATTATGGACTTATTATGCTCGGTTCCCATCATAACGGATGCGTTTTTCACGCCCTCGCAGGCGCTCAGTTCGCCGGAGAACAGCATCAGCGTTATGGAATCGTAGTAGGTGTTTTTTCTGATGTCGTTATATAGAACCAATTCGTTCACTCCTCCTGATCGGGCTGACCTGCTCTTACGCCGGATAAGAGCCGACCGCCTTGGTTTTGCACTGTATATTTTTCCACAAACAGGCGGAAAAACACATCGTTTATCTGCACGAAATAAGCACGCCGCATTAGGCAAACTGCACAATTAAGCCCTCAGCGGCCGCGGTCTGCTCTCCCGGGTGCAAAAAACGCCTGTCCGCGCCTGCGCAAAGCGGGCGCTGCGCGGCGCCGTGCGGACGATTTGTTTACTTTGTTGTATAGGACGCTCATATTTTTTGGCACCCGGCATCCTTTCAGATGCGTTTCTTTGGGGTAGAATAAGCCTGAAAACAATTGGGGGAAACGCAAATGATAGTGATAACCGGCTGCTCCTCCTTTGCGAGAGAGACGCTGTATTCCTCTCACGGGGGCTACATCCATTCCGTTTACAAAAAAACGGTCAATATAATGTGCGGCGCACAGCTGCTGTCGATACAGTCCGCCGGCACTGCCGCCTCGCCGCTGAGCCTTGTGTCGGATCTCGGCGAGGAAAGGCTTGCCGCGCTGCGTTTTCAGCGCGGTACGGAGATAAACGTCCTCAACGGCAGTGCGGAGATAGGCGGGCATATGCTGGACATGACGCGCTGCGGGGTGTGGAACGCCCGCCTTGACAGCGGCAGCGCGGCGGACAGCGGATATATAGAAAAGTGCCTGACGGCGCTTATGCCCACGGGCGGCTTTGCCGATTTGATGCTCCCCGGCGGGACGCTGTGGAGAGAGCGCATGGCCGCACGCGAAGCGGCGCAGCTGCTTGGAGATTCCGACGAGGCCCTGCACCGCGGGGACGACGAAAGAGCGGCGGAGCTGCTCTGCGGGCTTATCGGGCTTGGCGAGGGACTTACCCCCTCCGGCGACGATTTTCTCTGCGGCGTGCTTGCGGCGGGACGCCTGTACGGCGGCCGCGCCGGGACGCTGTCAGCAGCGCTGAAAAGAAAAATAATGCAGAAGCTCTGCCAGACCAACGACATAAGCGCCGCGTTTCTGAAATGCGCCTGCGAGGGACTTTTCAGCCAGCCGGTCATAGAGCTTCAGGAAAATGTCGATCTTGAGCACAGCAGCAGGAGCTTTGCGGCCATCGGCCACAGCTCCGGCGCGGACACGCTCAGCGGCATACTCTACGCCTCGCGCCTTTGATTATATATCACCCGGCGCAGCATTTCCATAAAAATACACCGACAACACACTTTTTCATCCTATATTCCTCTCTTTTCCTTTCATTTTCCCCGCGCAGCGCCTCCGGAATCCTCCGGGGGCGCTTTTTAAACAAGCCATCCTTCCGGTTTTCCAAATTGTGGTTGACAAATGTAGTCTTGCGTGTTATCATCACACCAGATTACACGTGTAGTCTGCACGGCGCGGGTATGCGTATCCCGGAAGCGCCGCCGGACACGGCGGGCGCATTGCGCGGTGCGCCCCGTATAAAGGAGTCGATGCCTGTGAATGAGATAAACGAAAAAATAAGCGAATCGGAGCTTGAGATAATGCAGCTGCTCTGGCACAGCGCCGGGGCGCTGCCGCTGAGCGAGATCAGAAAAAGCCTTCAGGAATCCGTGGGCTGGGAAGCGACGACGATAAAGACGCTTTTGCAGCGCCTTGTCTCAAAGCGCGCCGTTTTGCAGGAAAAGCGCGGCGTTTTTTACTATTCGCCCCTCGTTTCCGAGGAGGAGTACAACAGCTGGGCGACGGAGAAGCTGCTCAAGCGCCTTTATCACGGCAGGGCGCGCGACCTTGCGGCGGCGCTGGTGAACGCCGAGGAGCTTACAAAGGACGACATCGACGAGCTTCGTAAAATGTTCAGGGTGGAGGAGTAATCCGGCGGAACGGATGAAACAGATAAAAAATGACGTTTGTAAAAATGCTTCTGTCACTGTCCGCCGGCGGCGCGCTGCTGGGCGTTTTTCTGATGATATTGCGCAGGGTCGCAGGGGGAAAGCTGTCAAACAGGTTCTTTTACTATGCATGGCTGCTTGTGCTGCTGCGCTTTATCCTTCCGGTGCATGGGCTTATGCCCGTCAGGGCGTCCGCGCCGGAGCGCGTGAGCGTGAGCGTGCATAATGCCGAGGTCACGCAGCAGTACGCCGCGCCGGGCGTATATAATGCCTCTCCCGCACAGGACGCGCCCGCGCCCGCCGCGGAGGAGCGTACCGAAAGGAAGAGCATTGCAAAAAGCGCGGATACCGCCGACATTCTGACGGCGGTATGGCTGTGCGGCGGCGCGGCCGCATTTGCGGTTCCGGCCGTGTCCTACTTCCGGTTTTCACGCTCCCTGCGCGCCTCGCTCAGGCGCGCTCCGGCGTATGAGCGCGCCGTTTATTCCGCAGCGTCCGGACGGCGGCGTCCGCGCCTTGCAAAGAGCGCCTATGTCCATACGCCCATAACGATCGGCGTTTTCTCGCCCGTGCTGGTGCTGCCGGATACGGAATACGACGAGGCGATGCTGAGAAATATATTCGCCCATGAGCTTACGCATTTCCGCCGCCGCGACATAGCGCGCAAGTGGCTGACGCTTGCCGTCTTTGCGGCGCACTGGTTCAACCCGCTGGTGTATCTTTTCCGGCGGGAGCTGGACGCGCTGTGCGAGCTGAGCTGCGACGAGACGGTCATCCGCGAGATGGGACGTGCGGAAAAGCAGGAATACGGCGAAACGCTCATAAGCGTGGCGCAGGACGCCCCGAAGCTTCCCAATGCGATGGCGACGGGCATGACGGGCGAAAAGGAAAATCTTAAAGAAAGGCTTATACAGATAATGAAGTACAGAAAGAAAGGCAAATTTGCAATAATTGCGGCGGTTCTGGCGGCGCTGATACTTGTCGGCTGCGGCGCGGCGCTGGGTCCCTCCGCCGGAACGGAGAGCGCAAAGGCGGCGGAGATCTCCGATGTAGACGCGCTGCTTGCGGCGATAGCGCCTGGCGCGGAGATACGCCTTGCCCCCGGAACCTATAATCTTACCGAGGCCAAAACCTACGGCGACTCCGCCGCAAGCAAATACTACCGCTGGAACGACTACGGCATAGAGGGTCAGTATGAGCTTGATATAACCGGTGTTGAAAGCCTCCGGATAAGCGGCGAGGGCGCGGAGATCGTCACCGTCCCCAGAATGGCGAACGTCATGAGCTTTTCCTCTTGCAGCGGCGTTGAGCTGAGCGGGCTTACCGTCGGCCATACCGAGGCTGCCGAGGCCTGCGAAGGCGGGGTGATCTTCCTTAACGGATGCAAAAACTTTTCGATAGATGCCTGCTCCCTCTACGGCTGCGGCACCATCGGCGTGAACGGCTATGACTGCGAAGCCGTCAGCGTCACAAATACCGACATACACCACTGCTCCGCCGGCGGGGTCGATTTTTCACAGAGCAAAAATATCAGCGTCGGCAATTGCCGCGTTTACGACTGCGGGAAAAACGAGTCGTACTATCTTGCCGCTTCCATTTTCGCCTTCAGCGGCGTGGAGGGCGCGAACGTCAGGGACTGCGAGGTATACAACAGCAACGCCCGCGGTCTCGTTCAGGCGTGGGAAGCAAAGGACGCCGTTTTTGACGCGCTGAACGTGCATGACAACCATTTCGCCTCGGTATTCATCGGCACGGGTCTTACCAATATCAACGGTCTTGTCTTCACGTCCAACAGCGTTGACAAATGGTACGATTATGACGACGGCGTTTCCGCTTTCAGCTTTGACGGCAAGGGCATGAGCGAACAGGAGCTTTCCGGGAAGTATGCCGATCAGCTCTCCTCCGCCGGGGTCGGAGCCGTTGAGGCGGAGTATGCCGAAATCGACAGAGCGGGCGCAAGCGAGGTGCATGTCAGCACTGCGGATGAGTTTATCGCCGCGCTTGCCTCCGATACCGTTATCTACATAGATGTGCCGCAGATAAATCTCATGGACGCCGCCGGCATAGGCGGCGGCGCGTCCGAACGCTTTGACAGACCCGAATTTGCCGGAGAGGGCTGGGCGTGGCGGAACGTGTACGACGGCTTTGAGCTTTGCATCGGCAAGATGAAAAACCTGCATATCGTCGGCGGTGAGATCGTCACAGAGCCGCGCTATGCAAACGTGCTGAGCTTCTATGACTGCTCCGGCATCTCCCTTGAGGGGACGAAGCTTGGCCACACAAAGGAGCAGGGGCAGTGCGCCGGCGGCGTGGTGTACCTTGACGGCAGCAAGGATATCATTATCGAAAGCTGCGACCTGTACGGCTGCGGCATACTCGGCATAGAGACGCACAACGTAAGCGGCCTCCATGTCCAGAACACGCTCATCCACGACTGTACGCTCGGCGCGGCGATGCTCAGCGACTCGCAGGACGTCATCTTCCTCGGCTGCGCGGTGAGCAATTGCCCCGATCCGCAGTTCACCGTGCAAAACTGCACGGGCTTCTCGTGGGAAAAGAAACTCATGGACAGATACGCCGCCTTCAATGTAAGCGAGTGAAAGCCTGCACGGCACAAAGTCAAGGAAAAAGTTACAGCATCAAACGATCGGAGAACAAAAGCAAAACAATCCAAAACAAGGGCGAACATCCAAAAGGTTTGAGAACATCTTGGAACAAATACTGACATATTTTTCTCTGACAGGACGCCGGCGCTGCAATAGAAAAACGTGGTCAAAACGCATTAAACATAAGAAAAACCGCTCCTTTCGGAGCGGTTTTAGATGTTTTGGGGTTAAAATTACGCCTTGCGGACGGAGTCGATGTGGCGGGTGAGGTCAAGCATCTTGTTGGAGAAGCCCCACTCATTGTCGTACCAAGCGACGAGCTTGACGAAATGATCGTTGAGGGAGATACCGGCCTGTGCGTCGAAGATGGAGGTGTGCAGATCGGTGCGGAAGTCGGAGGAGACGACCTCATCATCAACATACTCCAGAACGCCCTTCATGGAGCCTTCGGAAGCTGCCTTCATAGCGGCCTTGATATCGTCCATGGTGGCTGCCTTCTCGAGGCGGACGGTCAGGTCAACGACGGAGACATCGGGAGTGGGAACGCGCATGGACATACCGGTGAGCTTGCCGTTGAGCTCGGGGATGACCTTGCCGACTGCCTTTGCAGCGCCGGTGGAAGCGGGGATGATGTTGTTGTAGATGGAGCGTGCGCCGCGCAGATCCTTCTTCTTGGGGAAGCCGTCAACGATGGCCTGGGTAGCGGTGGAAGCGTGAACGGTGGTCATGAGGCCTTCGACGATGCCGAAGTTGTCATTGATGACCTTTGCCATAGGAGCAAGGCAGTTGGTGGTGCAGGAAGCGTTGGAGACGAACTGCATGTCCTTGGTGTACTTGTCGAGGTTGACGCCGCAGACGAACATCGGGGTATCGTCCTTTGCGGGACCGGACATGATGACGACCTTTGCACCGGCATCGATGTGAGCCTGTGCCTTTTCCTTGGTCAGGTAAACGCCGGTGCACTCGAGAACGTAGTCAACACCCAGCTCGCCCCAAGGAATGAGGGTAGCGTCACGGTAGGACTTGTCGGAGAGGACCTTGACGACCTTGCCGTTAACGGTAACGGTGCTGTCCTCGTCGTTGCCGACGACTTCGCCGTCGAAGCGGCCGTGAACTGTATCGTACTTTACGCAGTAAGCGATGTGGGAAGCGGGATGGCCGGGAGCGTTGATGGCGACGACTTCGATGTCATCAGACTTGATGGCTGCTCTGAAAGCGAGAGAGCCGATGCGGCCGAAACCATTGATACCAACTTTGATCATTGTAATATCCTCCATTTTTAAGAAAATACGAAATTGATCTCATATATGCACCCTGCACGGCGGAAAGCGCCGGGCAGGAAATATATGCTTTTGCTTGCGTTCAAATAATAACATATAATATTCGTAAAAATCAATATGAAAAGCCCAGTTTCCGAAATAAAATGTGCCGAAATTTCGATATTTTATCCGCTCTTTTTATGCTCACTCTTGTTTATTTTGTCCAGCTTTGATAAAATATCCGTAAAAAGGCCGCAGGAGGAATATTGACATGCTTATGATCTCAGCCGATGTCCTTGCGTTATCCAGCGAAGCCGCCGTGCTTGTGCACAGCGGGAGAATACAGTTCGCAAACTCCGCCGCGAAAGCCATTCTTGGCGAGGGCTGCGTCGGCAGCCAGGTAAAGAGCGTGTTCGGCGTTGAGATCGCCGAGGCACAGGCCGCGTCATTTATCGGAGATCTGCCGATAGGCGGGGTGCGCTACATCGTCCGCGTGACCTCGATGGATGGCGTGCGCGCAGTGTTCCTCACAAAGCACGAGGAGTCCGCCGCGCTTATAAACGACGCGCTGATCTACTCCCTGCGCAGCTGCCTGATGGGGCTGGGCGTCACGACCGAGATGCTCCGCACCCGCGCTGAGGAGGCCAAGGACGCCGAACTCCTTGCAGGACTCGCCTCCGTAACGCACGACTATTACAGGATAAACCGGATGCTCTCGAACGTCACGATGATACGCTCGATAAACGACGGGAGCCTGTTCTTTGTCCCGCGGCCGACCGACCTTGCGGCGCTGCTGGCACAGCTGGCCAACACTGTAAACCTCATAAGCGACAGGCCGCGCGTTGTCTACTCCGGACCTGAGGAACTGACCGCGAGCATAGACCCGACGCTTGCCGAGAACCTTGTCCTGAACCTTATTTCAAACAGCCTGACACACGCCGAGGGCTGCACGAGAGTCAGCCTGCGTCTCATAGAAGATCGCGAAAGGGTCGTGATCTCCGTCAATGACGACGGCTGCGGCATCGCACCGGAGAAGCTGCACTTCGTGTTCGACCGCTACAGGCACGGATTCGGTATCTCAGACATTGACCACGGGGCGGGGCTTGGCCTCACCGCGGCACTCTCGATAGCAAATCTCCACGGCGGCACGCTTCTGCTGGAGAGCCGGGAGGAGATCGGCACGACCGTGAGGGCGTCCTTCAGCAGGGAACCCGTGCCCTCGCAGCAGCTCTATGCCGCGCAGGAGGAACCGGAGCGGGGCATGCGTCTGCTGCTGACCGGACTTGCCGACTGTCTGCCGGATCGCTGCTTCAGCGAAAAATACGCTGAATGATCGTTGTGTCCCTGTGGGGCGGATCATAACAGGCGCGCCGCGTGCGGCGCGCCTGTTTCTATAACTCCAGTGCTTCGGCAAGAGCCTTTGCCGAGAGCGCAAGCTCCTTTGCAAACTCCGCGTCGCCCGCGCTCACGCCGATCCTGACGGCTGAGCGGTCTGCGCAGGGGCGGATATGCAGAGAATAGCGCTCCGTGCGCAGGCGCAGACCGTCAGAGTAGTCCGCGCCCATGTCGAGCATCAGCTCGGAGAGCGCGCCCATGAGCTCCGCGCGGCTATCGCAGGGGCACTCCTCCGCGTAGTCTGCGTCCTCGGGCGCGTCCACCGCTTTGGGCACGCTGCCGGGACGAAACTGCTCAGGCAGGTCGAGGCGCAGCCGACCTTCGAGCGCATCGACACAGCAGCGGTAATAGGACAGGGGAGTGCCGACGTCGCACCAATAGCCGTCCATCGGCACGCCGAGGACTGTCCCGCCGCGCTCAAGGAGCCGCGGGAAAAGCTGTTTGCCGAAGTCGTACTCCGCGCCGTCCGGCACAAGCTCCATCGCACGCGGGGAGAGCACGTATATCCCGGTGTTCACAAGGTCGGTGACGACGCGGCTCCAGTCGGGCTTTTCGATGAACGAGCGCACGAGCCCTTCGGAATCCGTGACGGCAAGGCCGTAGCGAAGCGGTTCGCGGCTGCGATAGAGCGCGATAGTCGCGTCGGTGCCGCGGCTGCGGTGCGCATCCATGAGCGTGTGCAGATCAAAGTCACAGGCGGCGTCCCCGCTTATGACAAGGAAATCTTCGTCGCCGTAGAAGTCCCGGCAGTTCTTCACGCCCCCGGCGGTGCCGAGCGCGCGCTCCTCCACGCGGTACTGGAGCCTTACGCCGAAGCGACTGCCGTCGCCGAAGTAGCCCATGATATCGCCCGCGCGGTACCTCACCGCCGCGCAGATATCCGTAAAGCCCTGCTCACGCAGGAGGATGATTATGTGCTCCATCATCGGCCGGCCGAGCAGCGGAACCATCGGCTTCGGCGTGTCGCCGGTGATGCTCCTGAGCCGAGTGCCCATGCCGCCTGCCATGATAACTGCTTTTATAATGACGCCCCCTTCACCTGACTTTTGCTTTACGCTTATTATCTGTGAACGGACGCAAATTATTTGTTGTAAACAGGGGACGGATTTGATATAATAAAACATCGTATCGTGGATTACTATGGAAATTTATCCCATACGGATAGCCAAAGAAGATAGAGAGACATCTTAAAGAGGAGGTGCGCGGCTTGAACAAGAATCTCAGGCGTCTTGCCGAACCCGGCAAGCTGCCGCTGATCCTGCTTGTCGCATTTGCCGCCGCAACGCTGCTGTACGGCATGTACACGCTTGCGGCTATAGAGGGCGGAGCCATTCTGCTGCTCATGATCTTCTTCTTCCTGTCAAAGCGCAGAAGAGAGAAACAGCTCAGGGCGTATATCGAATCCGTGACCTACGAGACGGAGAACGCCAAGAGCAGCACACTGACGAATTTTCCGCTGCCGATCGCGGTGTTCGGGCTGGACGATTCGCGCATTATCTGGGGCAACGAAATGTTCTTCAAAATGTGCGGCGAGACCGGTACGCGGCTCGACGCAAACCTGACGGAGCTTGTGCCGCAGTTCTCGGGTAAGTGGCTGCTTGAGGGCAAGACCCGGTACCCGACGCTGCTTGAGGTAGGCGGCCGGAAATATCAGCTGCACGGCAACATCATCCGCTCCGATAATGATAAGGAGAAAAGCCCGTTCATGGGCATAACCTACTGGGTGGACGTCACGGACTATGACAACATCCGCATCGAGTATGAGAACAGCCGCCCGATCGCGGGAGTCGTCATCATCGATAACCTTGAAGAGCTTACCAAGAACCAGCCGGAGCGTATAAAGAACGATATACGCGACGCGGTGGAGGACAAGCTCGGCCAGTGGTGCGCGTCCTTTGACGGCATCCTGCGCCGCTATGACCGCGACAGATACATCGTCCTGATGGAGCGGCGCGACCTTGAATGGCTCAAGGCCGGCAAGTTCAAGATCACCGAGGAGATGCACGAGGTCGAAAGCCCCAGCGGCATTGCCGCGTCTATAAGCATCGGCCTTGGTGCGGATGCGGACACCTTCGGCGAGGCGCTCCAGTTTGCGGACATGGCAGGGGAGCTTGCGCTCTCCCGCGGCGGCGACCAGACCGTTATCAAGAACAAGATGAGCTTCGAGTTCTACGGCGGCCGCGGCTTCGAGATAGAAAAGCGCACCAAGGTCAAGTCCCGCGTTATGGCAAACGCCTTCTCCGAGCTTATAAAGGACTCCTCCAAGGTGCTCGTCATGGGTCACCGCTTCGGCGATCTGGACAGCATCGGCGCGGCAGTCGGCGTTTGCTGTCTTGCGCGGCAGCTCGGCGTACACGCCTCGATAGTCGCGGATACGAAGCACTGCGCCGCGACCCCGCTTATAGATATGGTGCGCCGCGAGCCGGAGTATAAGGACATATTCCTTACCCCGCAGGAAGCGCCCTCCAAGGTCGACGCGCACACGCTCCTCGCCGTTGTGGACACGAACCGCCCGGAGCAGGTGGAGTGCCCGGATCTTCTGAACCTGTGCAAGCGCGTCGCGGTCATAGATCACCACCGCGTTGCCGCGACCTATATACATGACGCCGCACTCGGCTTTATCGAGCCCTACGCGTCTTCCGCGTGTGAGCTTATGACCGAGATCATCCAGGAGCTTCCCGAAGCGACGGACATGCTCCGCTGCGAGGCTGAAGCGCTTATGGCTGGCATTGTGCTCGATACAAAGAGCTTCACCATCCGCACCGGTGAGCGCACCTTTGACGCGGCGGCGGTGCTGCGCCGCCACGGCGCGGACACAGCTGCGGTCAAGCGCCTGTTCCAGTCGGACATGGAGGACACCGTCGCAAAGTACAAGATCCTCCAGAGCGCGAAGCTCTACCGCAAGGTCGCGGTCGCCGCGCCCGAGGAACCGCAGGAGCGCGTAGTCGCCGCACAGGCGGCGGACGAGCTGCTGAATGTCTCCGGAGTGGATGCGTCTATCGTCGTCGCGCCAGACGGCAAGGGCGGAGTGTTCGCCTCCGCGCGCTCGATAGGCGAACTCAATGTACAGCTCATCATGGAAAAGCTCGGCGGCGGCGGCAACAGAAGCGCCGCAGCGGTGCAGTTCCAGCAGGGCGAGACCCTCAAAGAGGCGGTAAGCAAAATATATGCCGCCATAGATGATTATTTTGCCTGAAAGGGGATAATAGAAAATGAAGGTTATTTTTCATGAAGACGTCAAGGGTCAGGGCAAGAAGGGCGAGCTGAAGGAAGTCTCCGACGGCTACGCAAGAAACTACCTGCTCCCGCGCAAGCTCGCCTCCGAGGCGACCGCTGACAACATAAACGCACTCAAGCTCAAGGAAAAGGCCAAGGCCGCGCAGATCGCCAAGGAGAAGGCGCAGGCCGAGGAGAACGCAAAGAAGCTCGGCGGTGTGCAGGTCATCATCAAGGCCAAGGCCGGCAACGCCGGCAAGCTCTTCGGCGCAGTCACCTCTCAGGAAATAAGCGACGCGCTCAAGGCGCAGTTTGATATCGACATCGAGAAGAACAAGATCGTTCAGGCCGAGCCGATAAAGACCTTCGGCAGCTTCAGCGTCAAGGCGAAGCTTGGCTACGAGGTCAGCGGAACGATAAACGTTCTGGTCGTAGAGGGATAATAGATCAGGCCGCAAGGCCGGACTGAGGAATCAGGTAATGGACGAACTGCTGGGCAAAAAAACACCGTACTCCGCACCGGCGGAGCAGGCGGTCATAGGCTCAATGCTCATAGACCCCCGGTGCATCCCGGAGGTGCTGGAAAAGCTGAAGCCGGATGAGTTCTATGTGAAGCTCAACCGGGATATTTATGAGACAATGTACGCCATGTTCTCCTACGGGCAGACCATCGACCCCGTCACAGTGCTTGACCAGATGAAGGTCAGGGGCGTGTATCAGGAGAATAACGACGCGTACGTCGCCGAGGTCATGCGCGTCACGCCGACGGCGGCAAACGTCATGGAGTATGCCGCGATAGTGCGCGACCGCGCGCTGCTGCGCCGTCTCGGCGAAGCGGCGGACGAGATAAACAGCATGGTCTACGAGGGCTCCGGCGAAGCGGAGACGATGCTCGAAGCCGCGGAGCGGCGCATATACGCGCTGCGTCAGGGGCGCAATGTCGGCGGACTTATGCCGGTGTCCTCGGTCGTGCAGAGCGTGTTTGATGAGCTGTCCGAGGCCGCGTCCTCCGGAAACCAGATCCCCGGCATCTCGACCGGCCTTCCCGACCTTGACCGGGTGACTCTCGGCCTCAATAAATCCGAGCTTATCCTTGTGGCCGCCCGACCCGGTATGGGTAAAACGAGCATCGCGCTGAACATGGCGCTCACCGCTGCCATGAGCCAGCACAAGACCGTCGCCATCTTCTCGCTCGAAATGTCGCGAGAGCAGCTTGTTATGAGACTGCTGTCGCGCGCGGCGCTGATACCGTCGCAGAACCTGCTGACAGGCCAGCTCACCGAGCAGCAGTGGCGCGATATTTCCGATGCCGCGCAGACCCTCAGCCAGACCGATATCCGCATCGATGATAACCCGACGCTCACGGTGTCGGACATGAACGCCCAGTGCCGAAGGGTACCGAACCTTGACCTCGTGGTCATTGACTACCTCCAGCTGATGCAGTCCGCCGGCAGCGGGCACAGCTGGTCGAACGAGAGCCGCACTCAGGCTGTCAGCGATATAAGCCGTATGCTGAAGATCATGGCCAAGGAGCTGAACGTCCCGGTAATATGCCTGTCGCAGCTGTCACGTGCCAACGAATCGCGTCAGGATAAGCGGCCCATGCTTTCCGACCTGCGTGAGTCCGGCGCTATCGAGCAGGACGCGGACGTTGTCATAGGCCTGTACCGCGACGGTTATTATAATAAGGAAAGCGAAACCCCAAATCTTGCCGAGGCTATCATACTCAAGAACCGCAAAGGTCAGACCGGCACGGTCGAGCTGTCATGGCTGCCTGAGTACACAAGCTTCAGCTCGATAGAAAAGCGCCGCGAAGATGACTATTAAGCTTGACATGTCCGCTTTTGCCGGTGAGCGCATATTGTGCGCGGTGTCCGGCGGTGCGGACTCGATGTGTCTGCTGCATCTGCTCTATTCAGGCGGCGCGGACATTATCGCTGCGCACTATGAACACGGCATCCGCGGCGAGGAATCTCTGAGAGACGCGCGCTTTGTGGAAAACTGGTGCGCGGAGCGTGGGATAGAATGCGTCGTCGGTCACGGGGACGTGCCGGGCTATGCTCTGGTGCACGGACTTGGGACCGAGGATGCGGCACGGCGGCTGCGCTATGAGTTTCTGCAAAGCACCGCGAAAGAGCGCGGCTGCGGGCTTATCGCCACGGCGCATAATGCCGACGATAATGCCGAGACGCTTATCTTCAACCTCACCCGCGGCAGCGGTGCGCTCGGCCTGCGCGGCATTCCCGCGCGGCGGGAGAACATCATCCGTCCGCTGCTGGGCGTGAGCCGTGCGCAGATAGAGCAGTACCTCGCCGAAAACGGCATTGAGCACATCGAGGACAGCACAAACTTCAGCGACGACTATAGCCGCAACCTTATCCGTCACAAAGTCATGCCCGTTCTGCGGCAGATAAACCCCGCGCTCTCCGACACCGCAGGGCGCACGGCGGAGCTCCTGGGACGGGATGAGGACTGCCTTTCTTCCCTCGCGTCGGACTTCATTGAAAAGAGCTTCCATGATGGAAGTCTTCCCGCGCGCGAGCTTTCCGTGCTGCACCCGGCGATAGCCTCGCGCGTTCTGCGGCAGCTTTTAGGCACGGGGCTTTCGATGGAGCAGACCGACTCAGCCCTCAGGCTGTGCCGGGGTACCGGCTTGCGGAGCCTTGATATCACGGGGCGCCGTCTCGTGTGCGATCAGGGGAGACTGTATCTCAAAGCGCAGGAGAGCGTCACGCTCAAGGTGCGCGCGGTGACCCCCGGCACGGAGATAGAATTGCCCGAAGCGGGGCTGCGCATGAGCGCGGAATTTACCGAATACAGGGAAGAAATTAACGGCTTGTTCAAGACTTATTACATCAAATATGAGAATATTAACTCTGCTGTAATCTGCACCGGAAGGCGTCCGGGCGACCGCATGAGGCCGCTGGGGCGCGGGTGTACAAAGAGCCTGAAGAGCCTGTTTATGGAAGCGGGCTTCAGCCAGCATCAGAGAGACACCGCCCCGGTCATCCGGGACGATAAAGGGATACTTGCCGTCTGCGGCATCGCCGTTGACGAGCGCGCCGCCCCAAAGGCGGGCGACAGGGTGCTGAAGATAAGCTTCAGCGAAATATAAGCTCAAGCCGCACAGCGGCATTGGACAAAAAGAAAAGAGAAAAACGGGAGACACATTCAATGCACGAGGATATTGAAAAAATTCTGATCGGTGAGGATGAGATCAAGGCGCGCGTGGCCGAGGCCGGCGCGAAGATAAGCCGCGACTTTGCGGGCAAGGACCCGATATTCGTGGGCGTGCTCAAGGGCTGCTTTATTTTCATGGCCGATCTCATGCGCTATGTGGACATACAGTGCTCGATGGACTTCATGGCCGTCTCGTCCTACAGCGGCACAAGCTCCACCGGCGCTGTCAAAATAAACAAGGATCTGAGTGAGGACATCGAGGGCCGTCATCTCATCATCGTTGAGGATATCCTCGACTCCGGCGTCACTCTCAGCTACCTCAAGAACTACCTTATGGTCAGAAAGCCAGCGTCGATATCCATCGTCACGCTTATGGATAAGCCCGCCAGACGCAAGGCGGATGTCTATGCCGATTACTCCTGCTTTGAGGTGCCGGACGCTTTTGTTGTCGGCTACGGGCTCGACTATAACGAGCGCTACCGCAACCTGCCGTATATCGGTGTGCTCAAGCCGGAGATATACTCCTGAGCATTTATATCGTATTCTCCATCGTATAAGAAGGATGTGACATATACTTGAAACCTAACCGCAACCGCGCCCGGGATCTGGGATTTTACGTGCTGCTCATCGTGATAATGATGGCCGTGATCTTCACCATGACCGGGGAGAAGGACACCAACAAGATAAAAAATTACTCCGACCTCGTTGATCTTTTCACCGAGGAAAAGGTGCAGTCGTTCAGAACCGAGGGCAGCACCATTATCCTTGAGGTCAGGACGGGCGACGCCATAGCCCCGACGGAGGAAATGAAGTACGACCTCTATAGCTTCGGCGTATTTTATGAGGACTTCAAGGACATCATAAAGAGCCAGTACGAATCCGGCGTCCTTGAACAGTATGATTATGACGAAGGCTTCGTCGCGCCGTGGTGGGCGAGCATGATACCATATGTGCTCGTCATGGTCGGCGTGATGGCGCTGTGGTACGTGATGATGAACAAGGCCGGCGGCGGAGCGGGCGGTATCGCCAAGTTCTCCAAGGCGCGCACCCGCCTCGGCAGCGACGAGAAGAATAAGAAGACATTTGCCGATGTCGCGGGCTGCGACGAGGAGAAGGAAGAGCTGTCCGAGATCGTCGACTTTCTCAAGAACCCTAAGGCCTATACCGCGATGGGCGCGCGCATACCCAAGGGTGTGCTGCTCGTCGGCCCTCCGGGAACCGGTAAGACCCTGCTTGCAAAGGCTGTCGCGGGCGAAGCCGGTGTGCAGTTCCTGTCCATTTCGGGCTCTGACTTTGTCGAGCTCTATGTCGGCGTCGGCGCAGGCCGTGTGCGCGACCTGTTCGAGCAGGCAAAGAAGGTCGCCCCGGCGATCATCTTCATCGACGAGATCGACGCTGTCGGCCGTCAGAGAGGCAGCGGACTCGGCGGCGGACACGACGAGCGCGAGCAGACGCTCAACCAGCTGCTCGTCGAGATGGACGGCTTCGGCAGCAACGAGGGCGTCATAGTCATGGCGGCGACGAACCGCGCGGATATCCTCGATAACGCGCTGCTGCGTCCAGGCCGCTTCGACCGTCAGGTGTATGTCGGCCTGCCCGACATCCGCGGGCGCGAGGCGATACTGAAGATCCACGCCAGAGACAAGCAGCTTGCGGAGGACGTCGACCTCAACTCCATTGCCAAGGGTACTCCCGGCTTCGCGGGTGCCGATCTTGAGAACCTCATGAACGAGGCGGCACTGCTCGCAGTGCGCCGCCGCCACCGCTTCATCAACATGGAGGACGTGGACGAGGCCATACTCAAGGTACAGATGGGTCCGGAGAAGAAGAGCCGCAAGATGAGCGAGAAGGCAAGACGCCTCACCGCCTACCACGAATCCGGCCACGCTGTCGCGGCGCACTATCTGCCGCACGTCGACCCGGTGCACTATATCACCATTATCCCACGCGGCATGGCCGGCGGCTTTACGCTGATGCGTCCGCAGGAGGATCTTGAGAACTTCAAGTCCCAGTCCGAGATGTTTGAGAACATCGTCATGGCTCTCGGCGGAAGAATGGCCGAGAAGCTGTTCCTTGACGATATCTCCACCGGCGCTTCCGGGGATATCCATCAGGCCACGTCCATCGCACGCGACATGGTCACCCGCTACGGCATGAGCGACAGGCTCGGCCCCATATCCTTCGACAGCTCCGGCCACTCCATCTTCATCGGCCGTGACTTCGGCCAGACCAAGAGCTATTCCGAGGAGACCGCCGGCATTATCGATGAAGAGGTCAAGGCGATCTTCGACAAGGCCGCCGCAGAGTGCGAGCGCATACTCAACGAGCATGCCGACCAGCTGCGCGCCATCGCAGAGTACCTGCTGGTACATGAGACGATGGAGGCCGAGGAGTTCAATTACTACTTCGACCATGGTGAGTTCATGCCCCTTGCTCCGCAGGAGGCGCGCAAGGTCAGGGAGGACACCACCATCGAGCGCCCTGCGCGCAAGATATCCATGACCGACGGCTACGCCGAGGAGAAGAAGGAAGAACCCGAAACGCAGCCCGAGGCTTCCGCCGAGGATAAGCCCGAAGAGTCGAGCGGCGAAGAGAGCAAGGAATAAAGCGTATATAACAAAAATATCCCGGAAGTTATCATTTGACGGTTTCCGGGATATTGGTATGTTCAGCTAATTTTAGTACGCATAAAAACGACGGAGCAAAGCGAACTTTGCTCCGTCGTGGCGCAGAAGGAGGGATTTGAACCCTCGCGTGCTTTTTAGACACCTACTCCCTTAGCAGGGGAGCCCCTTCGGCCTCTTGGGTACTTCTGCATGCCGATGCTGCTTGAGTATGATAGCACACGGCGGGGCTAATGTCAATAGCAAATCGGGTAAAATGCGCCGGGAAGCTTGGGTTATATCCTCAGTTATCGGACGCGGCGCGAAGCTGATCCATCAGTTCCGCGAGCTCGCGGTCGAGCGCGGAGTAGAACTGGGCGATGTGCAGCCCGTCTACAAGCGCGTGGTTGCACAGCACCGCGAGCGGGAGCATTACCTTACCGTCCTGACGGAAATACCTGCCCCAGTTTATGCGCGGGTTAGAGTCGGCAGGGGAGGGCGTCGGCTGGATGACGGAGGTGAAGCTCAGCCACGGGATGCTCGAAAAGAACAGCAGCGAGTCCGCGTCCTTGCCGTCCTCAATGGAGGAGGCAGCCTTTGCGCGCTCCCATGCTTCCGCGGCGCGCGGCAGATACTCGTCAAACGGCATGCGGCAGTCGAGCGTGCAGTAGCAGTATGTCTCATCCGGCAGGGCGACGGTGTGCGAGCCGTGGCACCAGTCGTATTCGATGATACCGTCCCCATGTATGCGCCGCCGGAACTCGGGTACGCTGTTCGCCGCGCGGGTCACGCAGTAGGCCAGCGCCAGATAAAACGGCAGCCCGAGCCGCTTCTGCTGGGCGAGAAATTCGGTTATATCGACATTGACTGTGAAGCCGACATACGGGTAGGCAAGTCCCTTGAAATATTCGAAGTGCGCGCGGCGGGGAAAATTATCCATGTCTATCGTTCTGTAATTCATGCTGCTTCACTTTCCTACGCAGAAGCGTTCAAATATCCTGTTCGTCACATCCTCGCGGACACTGCGGCCGGTGAGCTCGCCTATGGCGGACATTGCATCCTCCGTCTCGGTCAGGACAATGTCGGGCGTACAGCCGTTGCTCATGGCGGCAAAGGCGGCATCCATGCTCTCAAGCGCTCTGGATATCGCCTCGGCCTGACGCGCGTTTGTGAGTATCTCGCCCGCGGGGACCTGCGGCAGAGGGAAGAGCGCCTTTATAGCCGCTTCCAGCTCGTCGAGCCCCTGGCCGGTGACGGAGCTCACCGTGACGCAGGGAAGCTCTGTCTCGGGCGGCGGGCAGATGTGACCGAGGTCGGCCTTAGAGAGCACGACCAGCCCTTTCTTTGCATGCTCTGCGGAGTGTATGATATCCATGTCCTCGCTGGTCACTTCACTGCCGCCATCCACGACGGCTATCACAAGCTCCGCGCGCTCCATAGCCTCGCGGCTGCGGTGCACGCCGAGCCGCTCGACGGCGTCGTCACTATCGCGGATACCGGCGGTGTCGCACAGGCGCAGCGTCAGTGAGCCGAGACGCAGCTTTTCTTCGATCGTGTCGCGCGTCGTGCCGGGAATATCGGTGACGATTGCGCGCTCATAGCCCAGCAGGGCATTGAGCAGCGAGCTTTTCCCGGCATTCGGCCGCCCGACTATAGCAGCTGGGATGCCAGAGACCATGAGCTTGCCGCGCTCAAAGCTTCCCAGCAGCGCGCGCAGCGAGTCCGCAGCAGAGCTGAGCTGCTGTTTATAGTTTTCAAGACGGAAGTCCTCAATGTCTTCGTCCGGATAATCCAGCACCGCGTGGTAGTGCGAGCTGATATCGGTGAGAGTTGAGTATATGTTATCAGCCTTCACGGCGACCGCGCCCGAAAGCTGAGCTGCGGCGTTCTTCGCACACTCGATGCTCTCAGCATCGATGATGTCTGCAACGGCCTCGGCGGAGCTAAGCTCCATGCGACCGTTGAGGAAGGCACGCTTTGTGAACTCGCCCGGCAGAGCCTGACGCGCCCCGGCGTGGAACAGCTCCTCCAGCGCGGCGCGCAGCACCGTGGGCGAGCCGTGGCACTGGAGCTCTGCCGTGTCCTCACCTGTGTAGCTGTGCGGGGCGTGGCTGACGGTACACAGGCAGAGGTCGAGCAGGTCTCCGCTGAGGTCGGTCAGTCTGCCGTAGACGAGTTTTCTGTCCTCGTATTCAGACATAAGCTTGCCGGAAGCCGGGCGGAAGAGCCGGCCAACGATCGGCAGTGCCTCTGGGCCGGATATGCGTATTATGCCTATGGCCGCGACCTGTGCGCCGGTCGCGATCGCAGCGATAGTGTCAGCCATTCTGATCCTCCTTATCCATTGCGTCAACGACCGCGAGCAGCTCGAGCGGCGCGCCGATCACGGCGGCGGGAGCTTTTGCCGTGCCGAAGCCGTAGGCCGCATGCACGAACGGGCAGCCGACAAGCGCAGCGCTCTCCTCATCGGAGGCGGTATCGCCGACGTATATGTACCGCGTCAGGCCGTCGCGGCGCGCGATAAGGGCGATGTTGTCCGCTTTCTTCATGCCGGTCACGCCCTCGCACTCGAAGTCCTTTATATATCTGCCAAGGCCGGTGCAGCCGAGAAAGCACTGGATATAGCCATCGATGCAGTTGCTGACGATGTACAGCCCGCAGCGCCCGGAGAGCCTGCGCAGCAGCTCCTCAAGACCGGGATAGGGCTTGCCGCCGCCGTGCGCGGCAATGTAGGCGTTCTCCTCATGGATGCAGTCGGCGCATACCTCAAGGGCGCACTCACCGTATTCGGAGAAGAGCCTTTCGGCTATCTGCGCGACGGTCATCCCCATAATGGAGCGCACCTCCGCCTCGGTCGGGACACGCTGCGCGCCGTACTTTGTGCGCAGAGTATGCCCCCAGCTCTCGGCGACGATGCGGCAGGAGTCCCACAGTGTGCCGTCAAGATCGAAAATTATTCCGTCTATGTTCATGGCTGTTCCTCTCTCCCGGCGCAGCCCGGGGAGTTATCGGTTCAAAAAAGGCATTGACTCCGTCAATGCCTTTTTTGTCCATAATGTTATAATGCTTACTGCTTCTCGGCTCTGGCGGCCTTGGCGGCGTTCTCGTCTCTGCGCTCGGAGACAAAATAACTCAGGGACAGCAGACTGTCAGAGAAGTGGATATTCTCAACAATGGTGCTGCTGTTGGGCTCGGTCAGCTCAAGATTGGTGAAGTTCCAGATCGCGTCGATGCCATTGTCGGTAAGGCGCTTGGTGACGGCGATAGCAGCCTCCTTGGGAACGGTGAGCACTGCCACGTCGACGTGGTTTTCAGCGAGGTATTCCTCAAGCTCATCCATCCCATGGATGGGGACGTCATTGAATGTGGTGCCGATCACTTCGGGCTTGATATCGAAAGCGGCGACAAGATTGAAGCCCCATTCCGCAAAGCAGAAGTTATCCATCAGCGCGTGGCCGATGTTGCCGACGCCGACGAGGACGGCGGTGAAGCCTCTGTCCATACCAAGAATGGACGCGATCTGCGCACGCAGCGCGGGGACATTATATCCATAACCCTGCTGGCCAAATTCGCCGAAGCAGCTGAAATCCTGACGGATCTGCGACGGGGTCAGCCCAAGCTGATGTCCCAGCTCGAAGGATGAAATGCGGCTGATGCCGTTTTCGGTAAGTTCATCCAGCTTGCGGAGGTAGCGGGGCAGACGCCGAATAACATTATTTGAAACCTTGAGTCTCTTCACGTGATTCTCTCCTTACTGATGCCTGAGGATATGACGAT
>CAKTKV010000002.1 GCA_934572355.1 uncultured Oscillospiraceae bacterium | reverse complement strand
ACGTAGCGGTGGATGGACACTGCACCCTCACGGCCGCTGGCGATGGCGTCGATGGTGTACTTCGGGCCGGTCGCGCAGTCGCCGCCGACGAACACGTCGGGCTCGGCGGTCTGGAAGGTCACGCCGTCGTGCGCGATGAGGCGGCCGTCGGGAGTCTCCGCGGCGGTGCCTGCGAGGACTGCGCCGTACTCGGAGCGCTGGCCGATCGCGACAAGGACATTGGAGCAGGAGACGGTGATGGTCTCATTCTCGTCATACACGGGGGCGAACTTGCCGCTCGCGTCACGCACGGAGACACAGCGCATAAGCTCAATGCCGGTGACCTTGCCGTTCTCGCCGAGGATGGCCTTGGGCGCCCAGGAGTTATTGATGACAACGCCGTCTGCGAGACCTGCGTTCTTCTCATCGGGAACGGTGGGCATTTCTTCGTCCTTTTCGAGGCAGTACATGCTGACGCTGCCGCCGGTCAGACGCTTTGCGGCGCGTGCCACGTCGATGGCCGCGTTGCCGCCGCCGATAACGACGACGTCGCCGGAGAGCTCCTTGGTCGCGCCGCTGTTGACGGAGCGCAGGAAGTCAAGACCGCCCAGAACACCGGTAAGCTCCTCGCCGGGGATGTTGAGCTTCGCGGCCTTCTGGAGACCGACCGCAACATAGAAGGCCTTGAAGCCCTCTTCGCGCAGCTGCTGGATGGTGACGTCCTTGCCGACCTCGACGCCGCAGCGGAACTCAACGCCCATTTCACGCAGGACGTCGATCTCGGACTTTACGATGTCCTTGCCGACACGGAAGGAGGGAATGCCGTTCATGAGCATACCGCCGGGTGCCGCTTCCTTTTCGAACACGACAGGGCTGTAGCCCTCGATGGCGAGGAAGTACGCGCAGGACATGCCCGCGGGACCTGCGCCGATTATCGCGATCTTCTGGTCGAACTTCTCGTGGGTGCAGGAGTTCATGGGCGGCACGTAGCGGTGCTCGGCCTTCATGTCCTGCTCGGCGATGAACTTCTTTATCTCGTCTATTGCGAGCGGCTCATCGACAGTGCCGCGGGTGCATGCATCCTCGCAGTACTTGCGGCAGATGCTGCCGCAGACGGCCGGGAAGGGATTGTCCTTCTTTATGAGCTTGAGCGCGTCCGCATAGCGGCCGTCGGCAGCCATCTTGATGTAGCCCTGAATAGCGATGTGCGCGGGGCAGGCGACCTTGCAGGGCGCGGTGCCGGTGGGCCAGGTCTGGATGGAGCCGTTCTCGTTTCTGTAATTCTTGTTCCAGTGATCCTCGCCCCACTTGGTGTCGTCGGGCAGCTCGTGGCGCGGATACTGGATGGGGCCTTCCTTGGTACAGAGCTTCTGTCCGAGGCGGACGGCGCCCGCGGGGCAGGTCTCGACGCACTTGCCGCAGGCGACGCACTTCTCGGGGTCGCTCTCGGCGGTGTAGGCTGAGGCGGAAAGATTGGGCGTATTGAAAAGCTGGGAGGTACGCAGCGCGTTGCACACGCCGACCGCACAGTTGCAGATACCGAATATCTTGTTCTCGCCGTCAATGTTGGTTATCTGGTGGACATAGCCCTTGTCCTCGGCCTTCTGGAGTATCTCCATGGCCTCTTCATAGGTGATGTCGCGGCCGTGGTTGGTCTCGCGGCAGTAGTCGGCAAAGTCGCCGACGCCGATGCACCATTCGCCCTCAACGTCGCCGGAGCCTTCGCCGCGGATGCGCTGCTGCTTGCGGCAGGAGCAGACGGACACGCCGATGTGACCCTCATATTTCTTGAGCCAGTGGCTGAGGTGCTCGATGGGCAGAGACTTGCTCTCGGCGGGGATGGCCTTCTCAACAGGGATGACGTGCATGCCGATGCCTGCGCCTCCGGGAGGCACCATTTCGGTGATGCCGGCCAGCGGCAGATAAGCCATGCGCTCGAAGAAGTCAGCCGTCTCGGGGTACATGTCGGACTGCTCGGGGTTTATCATCATGATCTCGGCGCTGCCGGGGACGAACATGTCCAGCACCCAGCGCTTTTCATGGTTGGGGTTCTTCCCGTCGAGGTTTTCCCAGTGGAACTCGACAAGGCCGCTCTCACTGACAGCCTGCATTGCCTTCTCAAGATACTCTCTGTCGAACTGCGGGTTTTTCTTCGCCAGCTGCTCGATGGTCAGCGGCACGCGCTTCTTCATCGTAAGGCAGATGTCAAGAATGTCGTCGGCCATCTTCTGGTCGTACTTGTAGGCGGTGTACTTCAGCGCGGAGTTGATGCCCAGATATTCCGGGGACTCAGGGGTGATCTTGTCCTTGCCGAGCAGCACGGTCGCCCGGTCGGTTATCTCTTTGCCGAGCTTTGCGATTTTTTCGTCCTTCGTCATAGCTTTTCAAGCCTCCTGATAGAATAAAAAACGGGGTGCGCTTGTTATTTTTATAGCTGGATTTAAGCGTACCTAACTTGTTGAAAATAGTCAATAAGTTAACAGCCGTTTTGGAATAACTCACAAAAGAACTGCAAAATATTTGAGAACAATCTAATCGGTGCGTTGACTTCCGAGGACAAATATCGTAAAATGTCCTCGAAATCAGGACGTTACGGAAGGGGCGTTTTTGGTGCAGGATTCGTCGCATCGGCTCAAGGAAAGCATTGCGAAATGCGCGATAGGGCTGTTCAAAGCCGAGGGCTACAACAATGTCAGCGTCAATGAAATATGCGAAGCGGCGCACGTTTCGCGCTCGGTTTTCTATACCCTGTTCAAGGGCAAGCGCAGCATTTTGGATTACGTCGTCGCAAAGCCGCAGCAGAATGATGAGGAGAGCTTCCGGAAGTTTGCGGACGCGGAAAACGACTTTGAGCGCATCTGGCAGCTGTTTGACCGGTTCATCGCGATAGCGCTCGACTTCGGACCGAAGCTTACGAGCACGCTGTTCATCATGCAGTTTGAGTCCCCGCAGGGCATACGCGAAGCCGTCCACGCGCTGGATGATCTGTTTGCGACGCTCGCAAAAAACTGCGCAAAGTCCGGCATCATCGAGACCGAGGAGCCGCCGGAGCTGCTGTCGCACATCGCGACGGATCTGATAATCCACGAGCTGTATGTCTGGTGCAGCCAGAACGGCAACTTCTGTCTGCGCGAGCGCGCACGGCAGTACGCCGAGGTGGCCTACCATGTGAAGCCGCAGTACCGCATGTCCCCCAAGCAGCGCGCCGCGCTGTGACTTTGAGTAAACTTAAAAGCTGGCACTCATTGAGTGCCAGCTTTTAATTCATTTATAATGTGTTTTACTTCCCAGCGTAGGAATAGTCGCCGTGGACGCCGCCGGTCTTTTCCAGCAGGTGAATGTCGGAAATGAGAATGTCCTTCTGCACGGCTTTGCACATATCGTACACCGTGAGCGCGGCGGCGCTGACGGCTGTCAGCGCTTCCATCTCAACACCGGTGTGACCTGCGCAGGAGGCCGACGCGGTTATCTCTACGGAAAGGCGCGCCTCATCCAGCGTGAGAGAAATGTCTATGCCGTCTATGAGTACGGGGTGGCACATCGGAATGATATCCGGCGTGTGCTTTGCCGCCATTATGCCCGCGACCTGTGCCACGGCCAGAACGTCGCCCTTTTTCATGCCGCCGTTTTTGATGAGCGCAAAGGTGTTCTCGTTGACCGTCACGCGCCCCGCGGCAACGGCTGTGCGCACGGTCTCCGGTTTATCGCCGACGTCGACCATCTTTGCCCTGCCCTGATCGTTGAAATGCGTGAAATCCTGCATGTGTCTCAGCCCCTCAATTCACCAACCGCGTCGGTCACGGTGCGGACTATTTCGTCTATCTCGTCCTCGGTATTGTACTTCCCAAGGCTCAGCCGCAGTGAGCCGTGGGCAAGCGAGTACGGCAGCCCAAGCGCAAGGAGAACATGGCTCGGGCTCACGGAGCCGGACGCGCACGCCGAACCGCTCGACGCGGCGACGCCCTTGAGGTCGAGCGCGAAGATGAGCGACTGCCCGTCTATGCCCTCGAAGGACATGTTCAGCGTCCCCGGAAGCCGCGGCACGCTGCCGCCGTTTACCTGCGAGCCGGGTATCTTCAATAGCTCCGCCTCTATCCTATCACGCATCGACGCAAGACGCAAGGCCTTGTCCTCGCGCTCGTGCATAGCCTCCGCAAAAGCAGCCGCCGCGCCGGCGATACCGGCGACGTTCTCCGTCCCCGCGCGGTGTCCGCGCTCCTGCTCCCCGCCGTCGATGTACACCGGCGGCACGCACCCGCGCCGCGCGTACAGTATTCCCATACCCTTCGGTCCGTGGAACTTGTGCGCGGACATGGAGAGCAGGTCAATGTCCATAGCTTTCACGTCGATGGGCAGTATGCCCGCCGCCTGTACCGCGTCGCAGTGGAAGAGCACACCCGCCTCGCGGCACACGCGCCCTATTTCCGCCACCGGCTGTATCGTGCCAAGCTCGTTGTTTGCGAACATCACGGAGACAAGTGCCGTGTCCGGGCGCAGTGCGGCTTTCACATCCTCCGCATTGACAACGCCGTTTGCGTCAGCCTTTATATACGTGACGTCAAAGCCCTCTTTTTCGAGGGCTTTTGCGCTGTTCAAAACAGCGTGGTGCTCAATATTATCTGTCACTATGTGCCGCTTGCTCTGTGCGGCGAGGCGGCGCGCCGTGCCCTTTATCGCCCAGTTGTCGCTCTCGGAGCCGCCGGAGGTGAAATATATCTCCGCCGGCATCGCGTTTATCCCGCGGGCGAACACGCTTCGCGCGTCCTCTATCGCCTTGTGCGCGCCGCGCCCAAGCTTGTAGAGCGTCGAGGCATTGCCGTACTCCTCGCGGAGATACGGCAGCATTGCCTCCAGCGCTGTTTCGGACAGGCGCGTCGTCGCGGCGTTGTCTGCGTAGATCATGCCCATGTTAAGCTTCCGTGCCGTCCTCGACGAGGACCTTCATCGTCCCGCCGCAGACCATGCCCTCGGACTCCGCGACCTCGCCCGTGAGGTCAATGTCGATGAGCTTATAGCGCCCGGTGCCTATCATGTCCACAGCGTCGCGGATGACAGCGCCCTCACTGCACCCGCCGCCTATGCTGCCGGTGACCTCACCGCGGGGACTGACGGCCATCTTCGCCCCGGCTTCGCGCGGGGTGGAGCCCTTCGTCTCAATGACGGTGACGATGGCCTTCGGGTCATGGTTTTCCGCGAGGTATTTTATTACGGACAGCTCAACGTCGGAATCGTTGCAGCAGCGTATGCCGTCGTTGCTGTGCTCCGGCAGACGCTTGTACGCCACGAGCTCCGCGAGGATAGATATGGCGATCTCACCGGGCGTGACCGCGCCGATGCTCAGCCCTATGGGTGTGCAGATCCTGTCCATATACTCCTTCGGGCAGCCCTCTTCAAGCAGCATGTCGAAAAGACCACGCACGCGGCGGCGCGAACCGATGAGCCCGAGGTACGCCGGCTGCGTGCCCTTGAATATCGCGCGCAGACAGTCGGCGTCGTGCGTGTGTCCGCGCGTGATGACGACGACGTAGTCATAGCCGGTCAATCTGAGCCGGCTGATGCAGTTTTCAAAGCTGTCGCACAGCACCTCCTGCGCAAGCGGGAAGCGGGCGGTGTTGGCAAAGGCCGGGCGGTCGTCGCAGACATACACCTCAAAGCCGCTCTTCGCGGCAAAGTCGCAGACAGGCAGGGCGATGTGCCCCGCGCCGAGGATAATGAGGCGCTCCGGCGGGGAGAACGGCTCGCCGACGGTGTAGCACCCATCGCTCTCTGTGAGCGTCACATCCGCAAAGCGGCGTCCGCGGACATCCGTCTGCGGGGCATACGGCGCGATGGACTTTTTCAGTCCCTCTGCAATGACACCCTCAGTGCCGGTAAACTCAGTCTTGAGTGTAGCAGCCTCGCCGCGCTCTACAGCTGCGAGGACTTCGGAATAGATGTTGGACATGGATATACCTCCATTCAGTATAGCAGGAGAATGTTTGCCGGGGCGATGCCGAGCTCGGCGGGGAAGGTCTGCGGGCGCTTATCCTTCGTCACACGCCACCATACGCTCGGTGCTTCCGCCTTGGCGGACTTGTAGCGGAACTCTATTATCCACTCGAACGGCTCTTCCATATCGTCGCAGTACTCCACCTCGTACCGGTTCGTCGGGGTCGTGGGGTTGAAGTAGTGCGCGCGGATGCCGATGGCCTTTATGTTATCGCCGACGGGCTGCGCCGTCGTGAGCGTCACGCCCCAATCGGGGACGTACACTTCGTACTCGCTGCGCTTTTCGGCCGCGGCAATGTTCTTGCAGCCGGTGAGTATGGCGGCGGGGACAGAGCCGGGATCGGCAAAGAGCGCCTTGGTCTTGTTCACGATGAGGAGCTTGCCGCTGTCCATGACGGCGATCTCGCGGCTCATGTTATACGCCTCGTCGCGGTTATGCGTGACCATGATGACCTCGTGCCCGAAGCGCGCGAGCAGGTCGCGCATCTCGATCATGAGCTTGCCGCGAAGGTGCGCATCGAGCGCGGAGAACGGCTCGTCCAGCAGCAGGAGCTGCGGGTCGCTGACCATGATGCGCGCAAGCGCCGTGCGCTGCGCCTGACCGCCGGAGAGCTGCGCCGGGCGGTGGTTCTCAAGCCCGTTGAGCTGAAACATGTCCAGCATCTTCGTGAGCTTTTCTTCCTTCACGGCCTTGTCCTTCTCATGGCGCATGCCGCAGAGAATGTTCTGGCGGACGGTCATGTTCGGGAAGAGCGCATAGTTCTGGAAAAGATAGCCCACGTGCCGCTTCTGCGGCGGGAGGTTTATGCCCTTTTCGCTGTCGTAGAGGACGACGCCGTCAAGCTCAATGTGCCCGGAGTCGGGCTTTTCTATCCCGGCGATGCACTTGAGCGTCATGCTCTTGCCGCAGCCGGAGGGACCGAGCAGACAGGTCACGCCGTTTTGCGCCTCGAACTTCGATTCAAGCTCGAAGCTGCCGAGCTTTTTCTTTATGTCCACAATAAGGCTCATCTTTTCACGCTCACTTTCTGCTTGCTCTCAAGGAGGTTGACCATGAGGAGCACAACGGTGCTGATGGCGAGGTTTATCATGACCCAGAAGAAAGCCCCCGCATCGTCGTTCGTGCGCCAGAGCTGGTAGACGGTGGTGGAGATGGTGGCAGTTCTGCCGGGGGTGTAGCCGATGAGCATACTGGTCGCGCCGTATTCGCCGAGGGCGCGCGCAAAGGCGAGCACTGTACCGGCGAGGATGCCCTGCCGACAGGCGGGCATACGGATGCGCCAGAAGATATATGTGTTGGAAAGGCCGAGCGTCTGCCCTGACTGCGAAAGCGTGCAGTCAAAGCTCTCGAACGCGCCGCGCGCCGTCCTGTACATCAACGGGAAGGCGACGACGGCCGCGGCGAGAATGCCGCCGTACCATGTCATTACGAATTTAATGCCGAACTGCATCAGGAAGATGCCGACCGGACGCTTGGTGCCGAAGATGAGCAGCAGGAAATAGCCGCAGACCGTGGGCGGAAGAACCATGGGGAGCGTGAGGATAACATCAAGGATGCCCTTGATGGTGCGCGGCAGCTTTGCCGCATAGTAGGCAAAGAAGATGCCGGTGAAGAAAACTATGGCGCAGCTTATGGCGGCGATGCGCAGGGAGTTTATAAGCGGATACCAATCAATGTTCATATATGCAGCCCCTTGAATATATTCCGAATTGGCAGTGCGGGAAAACGCACTGCCAATTCATTTGGGTCAATAGAAATTACGCGACGGGAGAGAAGCCGACAGCCTCGAAGATGGCCATGGCCTCGTCACCGGTGAGGTAGTCGAGGAATGCCTGAGCTGCCTCGGCGTGCTGGGCGGTCTTCAGGACGGCTGCGGGGTAGATGACCTGACCGCACATATCCTTGGTAGCGCTGTCAATGACGGTGAGACCGGCGGAGAAAGCGTCGGTGCAGTAGATAACGCCGCAGTCGACGCTGCCTTCGGAGACCTGAGTGGTGACTTCCTTGACGTTGGTGCCGTAGGTGATGGTGCCGGCGTTGGCAAGGGCTTCCTCATCGAGGTCGTAGTAAGCAAGGATCTTCTGGGTGTACTGGCCGACAGGGACGTCGCTGTTGCCCATGGCCATGAAGACGTTGCCGTCAGCGAGCTTTGCGGCGAGGTCATCGAAGCCCTCAAGACCTGCGGGGTTGCCTTCGGGAACAACAAGGACGACCTTGTTCTCAAGGAGGTTGATGCGGGTGCCGTCGGCGACGAAGTCAAGACCGTCGGTGTTGATCTCCTTGTCGGCGGTTATGTCGAGCTGGTTCATCTGCTTCTGACCGGCAGAGATGAAGAGGTCGCAGTCAGCGCCTTCCTGGATCTGGGTCTTGAGAGTGCCGGAGGAGTCGAAGTTATAGGTAATGGTGACGTTGTGATCCTTCTCGTAGATCTCCTTGATCTGGTTGAGGGTCTCGGTCATGGAAGCGGCGGCAAAGACGATGATCTCTTCGGGCTCTTCAGCGGGAGCTTCGGCAGCAGGAGCCTCAGTAGCTTCAGCAGCGGGAGCTTCGGTGGCGGCGGGGGCAGCGGACTGGCCGCAGGCGGCAAGGGCGAACACCATTGCAAGCGCGAGCAGCATTGCGAGGATTTTCTTCATTTTGTTTTTCTCCTTTTCTTATTTCAGAAAAATACTTATATAAGCGCGAATTAACGCGGTCATATACATCAAAATTATTTTCTTGCGCAGTCGTGGACTTCGTTTCTCAGAAGCCCCATTGCGTGGGGGATGGTGTCCATGAACACATCCATGTTCTCCATGCAGGCCTTCAGACTGCCGGGGAGGTTGATGATGAGCGTCTTGCCGCGGATGACGGACGCGGCGCGGGAGATCATCGCGTGCGGCGTTATCTGCATGGACGCGGCACGCATGGCCTCGGCAATGCCGGGGACGTTCTTATCCGCGACGGCGAGAGTCGCCTCGGGAGTAATATCCCGCGCCGAGCAGCCGGTGCCGCCGGTCGTGAGGATGAGGTCGAGCTGGCGCTGGTCGCACAGGCGCATGAGCTGCTGCTTGAGGACACGCTCATCATCCGGGATGAGCACCTCCTCGACGACCGCATAGCCTGCATCGCGCAGACGCTTTGCGATCGCGGGGCCGCTCTCGTCCTTGCGCTCGCCCGCCGCGCCCTTGTCGCTGAGCGTGATGACCGCGGCCTGCCAAGGGAAATGTCCCTCGCGCGGGACGATGACCATCTCGTCCCCGACGGAGATCGTACCCGGTTCGAGAACGCGGGCGAACACTCCCTCGCGCGGCATGATGCACTCGCCCATTTTCTTATATATCTCACAGTGGCTGTGGCATTCCTTGCCGATCTGCGTCATTTCCAGCAGCACATCGTTGCAGCGCAGGAGCGTCCCGACCGGGAGGGCGCGGAAGTCGAAGCCCTCCACGACGAGGTTCTCCCCGAACGCGCCAGGGATAACATTAGCCCCCCGTTTGTTGAACGCCTCTATCTTATCCGCACTCAGAAGGCTTATCTGCCGGTGCCATTTACCGGCGTGCGCGTCGCCGTCAATGCCCCATTCGGCAGAGAAGTGCGCGGTGTTGACGTCCTTCTTCTGTATTCCTTTGCGGTCACTCGTGCAGACCGCTATAACCTTTCCCATGGTCTTATCCTCCTATCTGGCTCATCGCATGCTTTTCCGTGATGATTGCATTTGTATCAAAGCAGTGCGCACGAGGCTTATTGTATATGGCGCTTTTCAACGCTCCTCTCAGCTCACCGTCCGTGCAGCCACCGCGGATGAGAGCGCGCAGGTCGGCAGAGTCGGCATAGCATAGGCAGGGCTTGAGCTGCCCGGTGCTCGTCAGGCGCACGCGGTTGCACTCGGCGCAGAACTTATGGCTCACCGCATCGATGAAGCCTATCCTGCCGAGGAGCGCCGCGCTCTTATAATAATGCGCGGGGCCGTTGCCGCGCCTTTCGTCCGTCGGGGCGAGGTCAGGCCAGCGCTCTTTCAGCGCGGCGAGTATATCCTCCGGGGAGACGCGCTTCATCGTCGTGCCAAAGCCTATGGGCATGAGCTCAATAAAGCGCACATCCACCGGGAGCTTTGCTGCAATGAAAGCGAGCGCAGGAGCGTCAGCCTCCGTCTCCTCCAGCAGCACGGCGTTTATCTTCGTTTTAAGCCCTTTGGCGCAGCACTCTTTGAGAACGCGCAGGAGCGTGTCCGCCCCGTCTCCGGTGTACCCGGTTATGCGCTGGAAGCGTGCGTTGTCCGTTGTGTCAAGGCTGATGTTCACGCCGTCAAGCCCCGCAGCTGTAAGGGCGTCGAGGTTCTTTTCCAACAGCAGGCCGTTTGTCGTCAGCGTGACCTGTTCTGTGCCGGGCTGCTTTTTCAGTTCAGCGATGAACTCCGTGCAGCCGCCGCGCACAAGCGGCTCGCCGCCCGTGACCTTGAACTTTGTTATGCCGAGTTCCGCTGCCGCGCGGCAGATGCGCAGTATCTCCTCATAGCGAAGAATGTCCGCATGCTGCACAGCGTCTACAGGCTCGGGCATGCAGTAACGGCAGCGCAGGTTGCAGCGGTCGGTAACGGAGATGCGCAGGTAGTCTATACTGCGCCCATATTGATCCAGCATCGTTTATATCCCCTTGCCGAAGCCGCAGTTCGGGAAGTGGCACACCGGGCAGTTAAGGCACAGCCCGCCGTTGCCGAGCCCCGCGAGCCACTTGGCTGTGACGGGCGTATCCGTGACGAGGTAGGGCAGCACGAGGTCAAAGATCGTGCGCTTGGCGTACATCACACAGCCGGGCAGACCGCAGATTGGGCGGCCATCGGGGTAATATGACACGAGGAACATCGCCCCCGGCAGCACAGGTGCGCCGTAGGACACGACCTTCGCGCCGGTATTGCGGATCGCAAGCGGGGTCTTGTCGTTGGGGTCGACGCTCATGCCGCCCGAGCAGAAGACCATCTCGCAGCCCTTATCCAGCATATCCTTTATGGCGGCGGTGATCTTCTCATGGTCGTCGTTGAGAATGACGTGCTCTGCCATCTCGCAGCCGTACTCCGCGAGCTTTGCCTCCACGACGGGGGTGAAGGTATCTTCGATGCGGCCGTAGAAGACCTCGTTGCCGGTCGTGACAAGGCCGTACTTTCTCGGCTTCACTGGAACGAGGCGCATGATGGGCTCGCTCCCGGCGAGCTTCTTTGCCTGTGCCATGCGCTCCTTGGCGATGACGAGGGGGATAATGCGCGTGCCGCAGAGCTTGTCGCCCTTCTTCACCATGAAGCCTGAGGGACGGGTGGCGATCATCATGTCCCCCATCGCGTTTATGACGCGTAGCTTTTCAAGGTCGATGAGCAGCAGACCGTCAATATCCGCGATGAGCTCTATCTTGCCCTCCTTGGGCGCGGTCGCGTGCATGTTCTCGTTCTGGCAGATGGCGCGGAGGATATCTGCCGCCTCGTCCTCATGCAGCATGTTCTCGTCCTTTTCCCAGACGTAGATATTATCCTTGCCGACGCTGAGGAGCACGGGGATGTCCGCCTCGGTGATGATGTGACCCTTGCGGAACACGGCGTCCTTTGTTACGCCTTTTATTATCTGCGTGATGTCATGGCACAGTACATGACCCACGGCGTCCTCTGTCCTGATGAGTTTCATACCAAAGCCTCCAAGCGGTATTTTTTTACTATTTTATCCGCGGCGCTGCGGCGGCGCTCCCAATTGCGCTTCGCCTCATCGTCCGTGCATTTCTTATACGATTCCGAAAAGCGCGCCTCCAGCGGCACGGCCTGCGTCCCGGCAACGAGCTTGTCGCTGAGGTACAGCAGCTCCATCTCCGCCGAGGGGTGGTTCGGCAGGTCGTGATGCGCGGAGATTATTCCAGCAAGCGCGGGGTAGCCGTCCATCGTGAGTATCTGCGCGGCGCGCTGCGGGTGTTCCCTGCCGTCCGCGCGGCACATGTCGTGCAGCAGGCAGGCAGCGCGCAGAAGCTCTCGGTTGCAGGTGATGCCGTTTTTCTCGACCAGCTCCCCGGCCTTATCTGCCGCGGCGCGGCAATGCGCAATGACTTCCGCGGGCGTATCGCACCGGCGGTAATATTCCTCTATCTCCGATGCCGAGGGGACACGGCTCACGCGTGTGCCGGCAGTGACGTTCAGAAGCGTGTTCCCGTCCATGCACAGCGCCGTGATGCCGGCATACGGCACGGGAATGGAGACCATGCTGCCGCTGCCGAGCTCAGCAAAGTGGAAGAGCCAGCTGCGGATAACTCCGCTGTGCGCGACAACGGCTATGTTCCCCTCGTGTTCACTCATAATGTCCTGCAAGGCGTCATTGAAGCGCACGGCAGCACGGTAGAAGCTCTCGCCGCCCGGCGGGGCGACCTCGCTCATTTTGTTTCCGCGCGCGGCGTAGACCGTCGGCCAGCGCTCGCGTATCTCATCGAAGGTGAGACCTTCCCATTCGCCGACGTCAACCTCGCGCAGGGCATTTACGGTATGCACCGGGAGCGTGCCGCCGGACATCAGTGCCGCGGTCTCGCGGCAGCGCCCAAGCGGGCTTGTGTACACAGCCTCTATGCCGCGCGTGGCTGCCCACGCGCAAAGCTCCTTGCCCTGCTCTATTCCGCGCGGGCTCAGGGAAAGCTCTGTGCGGCTGTAGCAGCGCTTTTTTGTGTCCGGCAGGTCAAGCTCACCGTGCCGGATAAGATAAACGTACCTCATTGTGATCTGTCCTCAGTAAATATCTGCTCTATTTTTTCAAAATCTTCGGGGGTGTCTGCGTCGAACAGTATCCCCTGCTCCGCGACCTCGACGCAGACCTTGCGTATCCCCTGTCGCTCTACGGCACAGCGCATGCCACCGTCGCCGTCATCGGCGAGGAGCCGCTTCGCGGCCTCCCCGCGCAGCAGGACGGGGTGTCCCTCGCGCCCGGCGAAGGTCGGGCAGACGAAGCCGCCCCCGGTTCGGCTCAGCCGGTCGAGCACGGCGGCGGAGAAGAGCGGTATATCCGCCGTCGTGAAGAAAATGTTTTCGTACATTGAAGCGACGCGCCCAAGGCCGAGCTTTGCGGAGTCGAACATCTGGGTCTCGGCGTAGCGCTCGTTGCGAACAAACTCAATGTCATCGCCGGGGAGCGCCTTTTCCAGCGCCGCGGCGTTGTTGCCCGTCACGACGACGAGCTTGTCTACGCCGAAGGCGCGGAACGTATCCGCAATATGGCGGATCATGGGCTTGCCGCCAAGCTCAAGCAGAGGCTTGAAGCGTCCCATGCGAGAGCTCATTCCCGCCGCCGCGATCACTGCGGCATAGCTGTTATGCGCACTCATGGTTTGAGATCGGCTTACGCAGTACCGCGCTGCCATGCAGGTCGCACACCGGCATGGGCAGTATGCCGCGCTCAGAGCAGAAATCGTCCACCGCCTTGCGCACACCGGAAAACTGCGTGCTGTTATAGTCATGCACCATTATCGCGCCGCCGGGGGACAGCCTGTCCCAGAAGAGCGGCAGCGCCGCCGCTGTGGGCGCGTATAGATCGGCGTCCACCGAGACATAGGCGAAGCGCAGGTTCTCGCAGCCCTTGAACGTATCGGGGAAGAAGCCCTTGTGGAACACGGCCTTCTCGGGATAGAAAAGGCGCTTGTCCACGGCGGCCTTCGCCGTATCGCCGAAGTCGCCGGCCTCGGCGCGGGAGTATCCGTTCTCGCGCTCCACCGCAACATCCTGCGCCGTGAAGCCCTCAAAGGTATCAAAGAGGTGTATGCGCCGCTCGCTGAAGGCGGTATTTATGAGCTGGGCAAAATCGCCCTTGTAGACGCCGAGCTCAGCGACATCGCCGGGGATACCGGCGGCGTTTATCTGCTCGGCAAGCAGCCGCATCGTCGCGGTGCGCGCGTCGAATATCTTGAGGTCGGCGGGCGTGATGACCTCACCCGTGAAGCCGAGCTCCTTGAGCTGGGCGCGCATCTGCGTTTCGCGCTCTACGTCGAGCACGCAGAGGCAGTAGCTGTCCGGAGCGCAGATAAGGCTCTGCTCCGGGGAGACTATCGGGATGCTGGCAACGGACTTGCCCCATTTGTCCGGGGAGTTATCCGCAGCGCACAGCACCATATATCCCGGGCCGAGCAGCCGCGCGGCCATCGCGCCGATCTGCCCTGCCCCAAAAAGAACAACTTTTTTCATTATGATGTCCTCTTGAATCGCAAGCTGATGTCAGTTATTTTTTGCTGTTTTTATTGTATTCCTCCGCCATCTTCTCGGCTGTCTTTATGAACAGCAGGAGCGCGGGGTTCTGGTTTTTGGAGGAGTAGAGCCACGCGGATTCGAATACCAGCGGGTCCTCCAGCTCGATAAAGCAGAAATTGTCGTTATTCATCTGTTCCTTTTCCGAAAGAGGAACAATGTTGCCGCCCATGTTCGCGGCCACCATAAAGGTCGCGACGTCCTGCTCCGGGACATACATCACATGCTCCGGCTCTATGCCGGAATCACGGAAATAGTTGAGATAGAGCTTCGTCACATAATCCTCGACCTTGGGTATGCCGCCCCAGAACGTGGTGTACTCGCTCAGCTCTTTCTTGCTGATGGACTTTCTGTCGGCAAGCGGGTGTTCGCGGTGCACCATGAGGCAGTGCGCATTGATTATGGAACCGACCTTGCGTATCTTCGTGTTGAGCACGAAATACTGCGGTATATCGAAAATAAGGTCGATCTCGCCGTTGCTGAGCTCCTCATACTTTCTGTCGCGCTCGACCTGCCGGGGGATTATCTGAATATCGGGATGCTCAGCGGTGAAGCGACGTATGGCCGCGGCCTTATAGGAGGTCTGCATGAGGCCTTCAATGCCGATGGTGAGGAACATTTTCTTGCCGTTGTGGGTGGAGACGGCGCGATCCAAAGCCTCGTCAAACCCGCTGAGTATCTTTACGCAGTCCACATAGAAGCTCTGCCCGGCATCGGTGAAGGAGACCTTTCTTGTGCTGCGCTCAAAGAGCGGGAAACCCAGCTCTTCCTCCAGCGCGCGGATCTGCATGCTGATGGCAGACTGCGCCATATTGCATTCCTCTGCGGCTTTGGTAAAGCTCATATTGCGCGCGACTGCGCAGAAGATTTCGATGCGGTCAAGTTTCATTGTGTATGCACCTCGCGATTTATCGCAATATACGAATAATTATATACAACTTATATCAAAAAGCAACTTAAATGTGATAAAAAAATGTCTTTTGTCGTTTTGACGAAAGGGTCAAAGCTTTATGGGCAGAGACCCTTTCGTTTCGCGTGTTTATTTCAAGAAAACCTTTGCGTCTATGGGGCGGACAGGGGTACGCTTTGTATCGGGAAGAAGCTCGCTGACGGGGATGCCGGTCTTTTCGGAGATGATCTGGGCAACAAGGTGCTCGCAGTATTTGCCCTGGCAGCTCCCCATACCGCTTCCGACGCGCTTTTTCACACCGGTGACGGTGATAGCGCCTTCTTCGATAGCCTTTACGATCTCTCCGTAGGTTATCTCCTGGCAGCGGCAAATGATAACATTATCATCCATTATTTTACCTCCAATGAAAGGTGTTTATAGACTTGACTCTGAATGCGTATTTCTCCGGAAACTCTATTTTCACAACGCAGGTGCTCTGCCGCTCGGTTCTCGGCGTGACGCGGAGCACCTTTGCGTCGCATACATACTGCCCTGTGCGGTCAACGGCGTGTACTGTGCTGCCGGTTTCCGGAAGGGGAAAGTATTCGTACGGGATGGAAAGCACGGTGGTCCCGGCGCTCTTGTTCAGCGCAATGACGCTTATGGCAAGTCCCGGGCATTTTGCAACGCAGGTGCCGCAGCCGACGCATTTTGCCGCATCGAGCCGCGGGAGGCTCGCGATCTCGCGCCCTATGGTGATAGCTCCCGTGGGACAGTTTGCCTCGCAGGGGTTGCAGGCTATCGTTTGCAGGCACTCGACAAATGCCGTTCCGCCCGGCTTTATCTCATCAGGCGCCGGGATGCCCGGCGCGTTTTTGAGCTCGCTCTCGGTCGGCACACCTGTGTATATTATTCCATCGCGCATCTCTGTGCACTCCTTTATTTTTCGATGGCGCTGAAGAGCTCCAGCTTCTTTGCTCTCGCGGCGCTGCGGCCCTCGTCATATTCGCCGCTCTCAAGCTCGCGCAGCGCTTCGATGTGCTTTGCGCACTTCGCATCGCGCTCGCTCTCGCTCATATAACCGCAGGCAGCGGCAGCAGCGATACCGGCAAGGCGGCCTTCCTCCATCGCGACGGAGGCTTCCTCAACACCCGTCACATCGCCCGCGGCGTAGAGGCTGGGAACGGTAGTGGCCATGCAGGTGTCATGCAGCGGGACATAGCCGCCGAGCTCGCCGATGAACTCGAAGCGGCAGCCGGCGTTCCACAGCAGCTCCGTCATGGGAGACATGCCGACAGCCATGATGACAGTGTCAGCATCGTACTCGGTCTCGCGGCCTTCAGTGTCAACGGTCGTGACCTTCTCAACAGAGGTCTTGCCGGAGACGGAGCTTATGACAGTTCCGGTGCAGATAGGCACGCCGGCGGTGCGGAGCTTCTCAGCATGCACGCCGTAGCCGCCGATCTTCTCGCTCTTCTCGATAACGGCGAGAACCTGCGCGCCGGCCTGAAGCATCTGATAGGCAACGATGAGGCCGACATTGCCGCTGCCGACAACGACGATGCGCTTGCCGGGGAGCACGCGGTGCACGTTTGCGAGCATCTGTGCCGCGCCCGCGAGCATAACGCCGGGGAGCGTGGAGCCGGGGAAGGCGGTGGTGTTCTCAATGCCGCCCGCGGCGACGATGATCTTCTTGGCCTTGACGATGAGGTTCTCCTCATCCTTGACAACGCCGACGCCCTCTTTGAAAATACCGTAAGCGACGGTGCTGAGCCAGAACTCGACGCCGAGGTCTCTCGCCTCTTTTTCGAGCTTCTGCGCTATTTCAAAGCCGCGCATACCGGCGCTGTTTTCGGCAGAGCCGAAGAACTTGTGGATCTGCTTATAAAGCTGACCGCCGACAGTGGCGTTTTCATCAACGACAGTGACCTTCGCGCCGGACTTCGCCGCCTCGATAGCCGCGGAGATACCGGCAGGGCCTGCGCCGATTATAAGTATTTCGCGCTCTAATTCTTTCACGTCGCTACCTCCTCATGCCAGACCGTGCTGAACCTGAACTCTCATGCCGTCCTTGACGGGGGTGGAGCAGGTCTTAACATCGGGAACGCCGTCAACTATCATGCGGCAGGAGCCGCAGCGTCCCTGACCGCAGAAGATCCCGCGGGGCTTGCCGAGCTTTTCGGTGACATGCAGCGTGCGGATGCCCGCGTTTGCCAGCGCTACGGCTATAGGCTCGCCCTCGTTTGCTTCGACGGGAGTCCCCTCGTAGTATATGGTGACTTTCTTTTTGGGCTCATCCGCTCCGAGGATGGGATGATCCGCGATTCTCATGGATTCTTTCATTTAGATCATTCCTTTCCGCGCTCAGGCTTTTTCAACTCTGTTCGGAGTGAAGCGGGATATATCGCAGTGCTTCGTCTGGCCGGCCGTCAGCAGCTCCGCAATAGCCTCGCCCGTTGCAGGAGAAAGGGCGATGCCTTCGCCGCCGTGACCGCAGCATTCGCAGAAGCCCGGGATGCCGTCGACAAGGCCGATGTACGGGTCGCCGTCGGGAGTGCCGGGACGCACGCCGGCGTAGGTGCGCATGATGCGCAGCGTGCCGAGCTTGGGGATGAACCTGCATGCCGTCTGGACAAGCAGCTCGATGACCTCGGGGATGACGCTGTTGTCAAGACCGGAGTTCATCTCGCGCGTGCCGTGGATGATGCATGCGCCGGTGGAGGTCTGCTCCACGGAGAAGCCGAGGTTATACTTGATGGCAGCGGCAGGGAAAAGCTCCGGGTGCTGCACGATGGTCTGGTACTGCGCGCTGCTGATGGTGGTGTTGCAGAAGTGCTTCACAGGCTCGGTGATGGCAAACTCGCCTCTGATGGGGTGGATGGGAGCCACGGAGCCGGCCATGGCGGAAACCTTCTCAGACCACACGCCGGTGCAGTTAATGGTAGTGCCGGCATACCATTTTTCGCCCTTGGCGGCAGCGCCGATAACTCTTGTGCCGTCATGGAGGATCTCTGTGACCTCGGCGCCGTTAACGAACTTTGCGCTGTTTCTCACGGCGGCGTTGCGGTACGCGAGAGCGAACTTGATGGGGTTGAGATAGTGCACTCTGGGGACGTAGATAGAACCGAGCATGTCCTCAGTGACGCAGGGTTCAAGCTTATGGGACTCGTAGCTGTCGATGAGCTTGGCTTCGAAGCCGGGGAGCTTGAAGTCATTGACGAGCTGCGCAGACGCATCCCACTCGATCTGGTTGGAGATGATCTGCATGTTGTAGCTGTTGTAGTTGAGCTCGAAGTCCGCGCCGAGCTCTTCCGGCAGATGCTCCAGCATGTCCTGGCTTCTCATGAACAGCTCCATCTGCGACTCGGCGCAGGTGATCCAGTTTATGAGACCGCCGGAAGCCCCGGCCGTTCCGAACGCGGTATCACCGCGTTCGAGAACAGTGACGGAAGCGCCGGTTTTGCTGAGAAAATATGCAACGGAGGAGCCGATAATGCCGCCGCCGAGCACCAGAAAATCCGATTTGTTTTCCATCATTTTTTCTCCTTTGTGCTTCTATATAAAGGGTTTATGCCTTCTCTGCTGCCGCTTCCTTGTCGCGCAGAGACTGGAGGATTCTCTCGCGGGTCATGGGGATGTTGTGGATCTCTGCGCCGGTCGCGGCGTAGATGGCGTTTGCAAACGCCGCCATGACGGGGATGAGCGCGACCTCGCCGACACCCTTTGCGCCGTTCGGCCCGGTGGGGAACGGATCGCCGACAAAGTCGACATGGAGCTTATCGTTCGTGGGGCTGTCCATGAAGGTGGGGATCTTATAGTCGCGGTAGTTGCCGTTGATGACGCGGCCCTTATCGTTTATCATGATCTCCTCGAATATGGCCTGGCCGAGGCCCATGGAGAGAGCGCCCTCTATCTGGCCTTCGCAGGTCTTGCGGTTGAGCACGCGGCCTGCGTCATAGAAGCCGCCGCAGTTGACAAGCTTCACTTCGCCGGTCTCGATATTTACGCCGACTTCCATGCCCCAAGAGCCGATGGAATAGAACAGAACGGGGTTGCCCTGCGCGTTCTTGGGGTTATTGAGAGCCTGCTCGGGAGAGAAGGTGCCGCGGCCGACGAGCTTGCTTTCGGGAGCCCAGCCGCCGTGCTCATAAAGATCATGGAAGTAGAGGAAGTTATCGGGGTTTTCCTTGTCGTAGACCTTGCAGTTCTCGGTAGCGAGACGCTCCACGGGAACGCCGAGGCGCTTCGAGGTGCGCTCAAAGAGCTGGCGCTGTGCGTCCTGGCAGGCAAGGATGATGGCGTTGCCGTTGATGTAGGTACCGCGGGAGCAGTAGGTGCCTTCGTCGTAGGGCATGAAGTCACTGTTTTCATTGCGGATGCGGATCTGGCTCATCGGGACGTGGAAGAACTCGGAGACATGCTGGCAGTCCACGGTCAGAGCGCCCTGACCCATTTCAACGTGGGACACGGCGACCTCGATCTTATCATCATCAAGGATGGTGACGTTTGCTTCGGTACCGGTCTTGCCGTAGGCGGTGAACTTGTTGCCGAGGGAGAGGCCCTTACCGTATCTCCACGGGCCTTCGGGCGCGTGTGCGGGCTTATCCCACTCGATGAACTTTGCGGCGGCAGTGATGGCCTCGTCGCTGCCGTTATTGTAGACGAGCTGGCCGTGGCCGTCGATGTCGCCCTTGCGCAGGACGTTCAGCTTACGGATGGCGTACTTGTCGATACCGAGAGCTTCTGCGGCAAGGTCGAGGTTTCTCTCTATAGCGTAGACAAACAGCTCGCAGCCGAGTGCGCGGTAAGGACCGTTATTCTCGGTGTTGGTGTAAACGCCGTAGGCGTCGACCCACAGGCAGGGGTTGCGGTAGTTGCCGGACACGCCGTAAACGCTGTGGTCGAGCATGACGAGCGCGGAGGTGGTATATGCGCCGCAGTTGATGAACGCGGTGACCTTACGCGCGGCAAGCGTGCCGTCCTTATTGAAAGCGTCCTTGACGTATATCGCACCGCCCGGACGGGGAGTGCCGTTGGAGAAGACCTCTTCACGGGTCTGGACTATTTTGACGGGACGGCGGCTCTTGAGCGCGAGCATGATGCACGGTCCGGTGACGGGGCAGTCGTCCTTACCGCCGAAGCCGCCGCCCATGAAGGGAACGTGCATGTGGAAGTCGGAGGGCTTGAGGCCGAACGCGGCGGACATGCTGTACTTGACAAGGCGGCCGCCCTGCTCGCTTGCCCAGACCTCGATGCCGCCGTCGGTCAGCGGCTCAACGACCGTGACATGCGGCTCCATGAAGCAGTGGCTCACGCGCGGGAATTCATAGCGCTGCTCGGGCAGCTTGAGGTATGCGTTTTCATAGACCTCGTCGAACTTTGCGCCGAAGGCGGCGTCGTATTCTTCGGGGGTCTTGTAATCATCGGGGTTGAGGCCGAACTCGTCGCAGTGGCGGACTCTTCTCTTGATGGCCTGATTGGGGTGCTTGCGGTCAAAGCTGTGCGCAACACCGTGCAGGTCAAGGCGCTTGTAGCTCTGGACATCGTCGTGAACGATGGCGGGGCAGTCCTCCTTATAGGCCTCCTCCGGATCGAGCACGTAGGGCAGGGGCTCATATTCGACCTTGATGAGCTTGCAGGCAGCCTCGGCGATCTGCTCAGAGGTAGCGGCAACTGCGGCAACGGGGTCGCCGACGCAGCGGACCTTGTCTCCGACGCGGCACATGATGAACTTATCGGTCAGGTAGCCGCCGACGGTGGGATGGTCAGGGCCGTCCATGCCGGTCACGACTGCCACGACTCCGGGAAGCTTCTCGGCTTCGCTCGTGTCAATGCTCTTGATGATGCCATGAGGAATGGGGCTGCCGAGTATCTTACCGTAGACCATTCCCTTGGGGTGGATATCGGTGGAATAGAGCGCAGCGCCGGTTGCCTTCAGTGCCGCGTCCTGGCGAATTTCGCCTTTGCCGATGGAATAAAACTCTTTATCTGCCATTATATGTGTCCTCCTATCAGCCGCCGCACTGGGCGATGGGGCCGGCCTTGTATACGCTCTCGGGCTTGGGAAGAGTGGACTCGTTCACTTCGCCCGCGGCCTGCTTCTTCATGACTTCCTTTGCCTGCATGATGGCATCGATTATCTTGGTGTAGCCGGTGCAGCGGCAGATATTTCCGCGCATGATGTCACGGATCTGCTCCTCGGTGGGATCAGGGAAGTGATTGAGCATCGCAACGGCGGCAAGGATCATGCCGGGGGTGCAGAAGCCGCACTGGATGGCGAAGCAGTCGATAAAAGCCTTCTGCATGGGGTGGAGAACGCCGTCCTTGGCGAGGCCTTCGATGGTGACAATGTCATGTCCCTCGGCCTCTACTGCAAGGTAGGTGCAGGATGCGATCGCATCGCCGTCGAGCAGGACGGTGCATGCGCCGCATTCGCCCTCGTCGCAGCTCTTCTTCACGCCGGTCATACCGAGATGGTCACGCAGCGCGTCAACGAGAGTGGTTCTGGTGTCGAGCGCGAGATCGTAATCGACACCGTTTACATGAAGCTTAACTATCTGAGTCATTCTTATTTATCCTCCTTGTTCTTGAGGGCGAGGGTCAGACCGTCGCGCACGGAGAGATACACCAGCTCGCGGCGGTAGTCTGCGGATGCGCGGATGTCGCTTATCGGGGAGCACTCATGCAGGGAAGCATGGCTTGCGGCCTCGCGGATGAGCTCCTCGGTGAGCTTCTTGCCGCGCAGCATTTCTTCAGCCTCGAAAGCACGCTTGGGCACAACTGCGACAGCGCTCATTGCGATACGTACATCCTCGACAACGCCGTTGTCGTCAAGCACGGTATAGGTGGCGACGCCAGCGATAGCGAGGTCAAGCGCCTTGCGGCAGGGGTTCTTATAGTAGACCATGACGGCTCTGGGATCGGGCTGCGGGACAAAGATATCCGTGACGATCTCGTTCTTCTTCAGGGTCGTGCGGCGCACGCCGGCGAAGAGCTGGGTGATGGGGAGCTTGCGCGTGCCCTCGACGGACTGCACGCTCAGCTCGGCTTCCAGAGTCAGCAGCGGTGCGGCAGTATCAGCGGAGGGGACAGCGTAGCAGATATTGCCGGTCACGGTGCTGATGTTGTGGATGTTGGTGTTGGACATGCCGTGCACGCCTTCGTAGAGAGAGGGGTAGACTCTCTGCACATCGGGATTATATTCAACATTCGTCAGGATGCAGCTCGGGCCGATATGAAGGCCCTCGCCCTCGGTGAATGTAATGTAATCAAACTCGGGGATGTGCTTGAGCGAGATGATGTGGTCGGGCGTCACGACGAGGGCCTTCATGTTCGGGATGACCTCGGAGCCGCCCTCCATCAGGACGCCGTTTTCCTGATACTTGTCTATAAGGACAAGCGCCTCTTCCAGTGTTTTCGGCTTGTGAAAGCAGAAATCATTGAGGATCTTTCTTTCCATTTTTTGTCTCCTTACTGTCCTTGGACTAATAAACTGGTGTTGTATCTATCATATTTGGACTGGTAGCATTTTGCGCCGGGGAACGGACAGTTGCGGCAGTCCTTTTTGCACTCATAATCATCGGTTATGAGGCGGTTCGTGTCGTTTTCCGCATGGGAGCTGGTGTTTAGCTGTGACATTATCTTCGCCTGCCTTTCTAACTGTCATAGCGTTTGATATTTATCGCGATTAATATATCAATATAGAGGAAAATATCAACAAATCTGATAAATAGAAACATATTTTACACAGCTTCCTGCGTTGCCGCAGGAGGCTGTGTAAAGTTTTAAGGAATTACTCGGCCTTCGCAGTTTTCTTCTTGCGCAGCATATTGCTGACGAATATACCCACAAGGACGATTGCGCCGACGTAACCGGAAATGCTGTATATGAAGTTGATGAGGTCGCCCAGTTTGAACAGACGAGTGCCGATCATGCCGAGAACAGTGAGGGCAATGATGCAGATTCTGTACTTCCAGGATTTTTCATCAGTGGTGATCTTGCGGCAGAAACCCCACATCATCGGGCAGGCAGTAGTGTAGATTGCAAGGATGATCATCACAACGAAGATGCCCTGTGCCACGGGTCCGAGCAGACCGGACAGCGCGAGGTTAGGAACCTGTGCAGCGCCGACAAGCTCAAGGTTGCCGAAGATCGCGAAGACGATAACAGCGATGGCAATGTGGAAGAAGCATACGCCGAACACAGCCGCGGCGGTGGTAGTCTTCTTATTGATTGCGCTTGCGCCCATAGCAGGCAGTGCCGGGGTGAGCGTCATCATTGCAAAGCAAGGGTATGCGATGCCGCACAGCCACCAAGTGGGAGATGCCTTGCTCAGATTCATGGTCGGCAGGACAGTGTCGACATTGCTGAAGTCAGCGTGGGTAAGGGCGACAACACCGATGATGAAAGAGAACAGTGCAATAATGGGTCCGATAGAACCGATAATGTCGGTCAGCTTGCGAAGGCCGAACCAAACAGTGATGACGGAAGCCGCAGCCATAATGCATGCGCCGACGAGGGGATCCCAGCCGAGGTACTGATTGAGCGTCGTACCTGCGCCATTGAGCATGATGAGGTAGCAGCCGCCAACGAGAATAGCACTGAACCAGTCGAATACTTCACCGGCGACCTTGCCGAAATAATAGGCAAGTATGTTGTGCTGGTCAGCTTCAGACACTTCCTGCCCCTTGTTGAACAGTTCCTTAGTGAAGAGGAAGTAGATGATAAGGGAAATTGCGATGGCGCCTACTGCGCCGGGAATACCGTGCGCAACGAAGAAGGACAGGAACTCGGAACCGGTGGCAAATCCAGAGCCTATGCACGTTGCCATAAACGCGCCGCCCAGTATTATCGCACGTTTCCAATCGATTTTGTTGCTCTCCATGTTTTAATGGATCTCCTTTCAACTCTCTTTTCCGGGTATTTTCTTGCTGTGTCTTCTATAAATATTACTGATCACCATGCCGACGGAAGCGACGGCACCGACGTAACCAGAAATACTATACATGAAATTGATGAGCGTGCTCAGCGGGAAGAGGTGGGAGCATATCATGCCCGCGACCGTGAGCAGCAGTATGCACACGCGGTACTTTGTGCTCTTCTCGTCCTTTGCGATCTTGCCGCAGAAACCCCATGCCATCGGGCACGCAGTAGTATATATCGCAAGGATTATGACCACCATGAACAGCAGCCGCATGCCGGGGCCGAGCAGACCCGCAAGCTCAAGGTTCGGGACCTGCGAGGTGCCGACGACGCTGAGATTGCCGAAGATCGCCATCACGACGACGGCGAGCGCCGCATGGAAGAACGCAACGCCGAAGATCGCCGCGACCGTGGTCGTCTTTTTGTTCGGTGCGGTCGCGCCCATGGAGGGCAGCGCCGGGGTGAGCGTCAGCATGCAGAAGCAGGGATAGAGGATACCGGCGATCCACCACGAGGGGGCAGCCTTTGACAGATGCAGGGTCTCAAGCGTTGAGGCCGTTGCGGAGAAGTCAGCTTTGAAGAGCGTCAAGCAGCCGACAATGATGGTCAGCGCCGCCATAAACGGGGAGATGAAGCCGATGACGGTCGTCAGCTTGCGAAGGCCGAACCACACGGTAACGACCGCCGCAGCTGCCATTATCGCGGAACCCGCGACAACGGGGATGCCGAAATACTGATGGAGCGTCGTGCCCGCGCCGGAGAGCATTATGAGATAGCAGCCGCCGACGAGGATAGCGCAGAACCAGTCAAGGATAGAGCCAATGGTTTTGCCGAAGTAATAAGTGAAGAGTGACGTGCACTGCTCGGACGGGAGCTCCTGTCCCTTGTTGAACAGCTCTCTTGTGAAAAGAAAGTAGATAACAAAGGAAATGAGCAGCGCGCCGACCGCGCCTTTTATGCCATAGGTAATAAAGAATGACAGGCATTCAGAGCCGGTCGCAAAACCGGAGCCTATGCAGGTGCCCATAAAAGCACCGCCAAGCTTTATTGCCGTGGAAAGCTGGATTTTGTTTTTGTTTTCCATCGGAATACCTTTTCTATTTTTCTTCTATTTTTTGTTGTTCACAGCCGGCCGATCGGTGCCAGCAGACATATAGTTTTATTATACGGGCTGCTATTATCCCTGCTGACATGTTAAAAAATAAATCAACTTTTCGCAAAAGTCAAGGGTGCAAAACCGCCCAAAATGCGCATTTTTCGTCTTTTTAAGCATATAAAGATGCCCGGATTTTCCCGCGCCAGACTTCGTCGAAAAATAAACGAAGGTGTACTCGCTGATTAATCTCGGTGCAGCAATCCTTTTGGTGCAGCAGATTGATGGCAAATTAACAGAAAAGTGCGCTTAGCAAAAACTTTTAGTTTTTGTTAAGCGCACCTCGTCAGATATATAATGCCGATTTATCAGAAATAAAAATAAATCTCCGCCGTTTCGTTATGTTTTTTGGAGTATGACGGTTTTTAATCAATTAAAGAGTGTAAAATTTTTAGCTGAATTTTTGTATTTTTTGTATAATCTCGTCAGAAAAATACTGATTATACAGCCATTTGCCCACTTTCTGCGCATCATTCATCATTTCATCGTACTGGCGCAGGAAGTATTTCCCGGCGTCGGTGAGGTGGGAATTGCCGCCGCTCGTGCCGCCGGCAGTGCTCGCAATGACGGCCACACCCAGCGCCTTTTCAAGATTCTTGATGGTCTTCCAGCTCTTTGAATACGATATTCCAAGACAGTCGCTCGCCAGCTGGAGCGACCCGGTGGTCTCAACAAGGTTAAGTATACGGCTCAGCTCCGCGTTCATCACAGTGCCGTCCATCGAGAGACAGCACTCCATTGACGCGTGGAGCTTACCGCCTGTGCGCCGCATTTCTTCGTATGTGCTCAGCTCTTCCGGGAACTTGGAGCCCCGCGCGCGCATGCATATGGCCGGGTCATCCACCTCGATATGCTTTATTTCATCCGCGTGCATCGCGGTAAAGCCCCGCATGCCGCCCGTGCCGTCGTAATCGGCCAGCATTGCCAGCGCCTGTGCCGTCAGCATGATCGGGTGGCCGGAAGCGCCGTTATAGGTCGGTATCGCGGCGATCGCCCCTTCAACGTCAAGCAGCGCATCGCAGGTCTTTTCGCTGACAAGCGGCGTGTCCGCCGGCAAAACGAGCACCTTATCCGCCTGTATTTTCAGCTTCTCCGCGCCGAGCAGAACGGAATCGAGCATCTCCGTCTCGTTATAATGGCGGTTCGACGCGACGGTGACGCCACAGTTTTCTATATGGGTCTTCACGATGCTGTCCCTGTAGCCGACGACAACGGCGATCTCGTTGACGGGAACAGCTTTGAACATGTCTATCTCGTGCATGAGCATGCTTTTGCCGCCGATGTGGATGAGCGGTCTCGGCGCTCTCGTGTCTGTCGGCTTGCCGGCAGCGAGAATTATCGCAGCGGTCTTCATGTGCACACCTCCGAAAAAATCATGTCTATCTATTTACGCAGTTTAGCATTTTCGCGGCGCGGAATCAAGGCGTTTTGTCGGTCCCGCATGTCGGCAGGAATACAGAAAAAGTCCTGAAATCTTGCGATTTCAGGACTTTGGTGGTTGCGGGGGAAGGATTTGAACCAACGACCTCCGGGTTATGAGCTGCGGTCGGTTATTAAATAGGCTGCTTTTG
>CAKTKV010000001.1 GCA_934572355.1 uncultured Oscillospiraceae bacterium | reverse complement strand
AAATAAGAATGCGCATTGGAATATGCAGGTATGTTACCATCATATACGCGGAAAAACAATAGCTGCAAATAAAAAATCTCCCGCACCGCGCGGAGCGGTGCGGGAGAAATATGTGTGTGAGTTATGGGAGGGAGGAGATCAGTGCTTACTTGATCTCCAGACGGCGGCTTGCGGGAACCTCAGCGGCCTTCTTCGGCATTGTCAGCGTCAGGACACCGTCGGTGTAAGAAGCCTCGATACCGTCGATGTTGATACCGGAGACGTCAAAGCTGCGGCTGTAGGAACCGTAATAACGCTCGCGCTTTACGAAGTTGTTCTTCTCGTCCTTCTTATCCTCGTCGACCTTTCTCTCGGCGCTGATGGTCAGGCAATCGTCTTCGACGTCGATCTTGATATCCTCCTTCTTGAAGCCGGGCAGCTCAGCCTCGAGCTTGTATGCATCGCCGGTATCGGTAACGTCGGTGCGGAAGGAAGCGATTGAAGGCACATCTCTGAAGAAGCTGCGCTCCATATCGTCAAAGGCACGGAACGGATCGAAAGCGGAAACGGAATGATTACGGCGATCAAAAGGAATAAGTTCAAACATAATATATATACCTCCAAAATTTATTTACTGATTTGATTCTCGGATGAAACTTCATTTCTTTTGTTTCATCGTGTATATAAGATACCGCACAATTATTAACAAATATAGCGAAAGATATGAACAAAAAGTTAACGTTAGCACTCTCGCAAAAGGAGTGCTAACGTTAGTATCTGCACTGTTTACTTTTTTATTCCTCGGTCGACGTCAGCCTACGTATACCCTCGCGACGCGTGTGGAGAGTCCGGAGGTTATGCCGCAGCCTTCGAGCGCATCGGTCAGCAGCGCCTGAGACTGGGAGGAGATATATCCGCCGTGACCGTCATAGCCGAATATCGTCACCTCGTCGCCGGGGACACAGTCTATGCCCGTAACGTCGACAAGGCACTGATCCATAAAAACCGCGATCACATGCGCCATCTTACCGCATATCAGCACCGGTGCGTTTACCTCGGCAAAGCGGAGGGCAAGCCCGTCGCCGTAGCCGATGCCGACAGTCGCGACGCGCGTGTCCTTATCGAGCGTCAGCCCTTCGCCGTAGCCGAGACGATCCCCGGCGCGGCGCTCATGCACCGCTGCGACGTAGCTGCGCCACGAGGCAAGCTCTTTTATCGTCCCGAGCGGCTCGCCCGGAGCGTCCATATACAGGCGGCGGCCTATGCGCACCGCGTCCATATCGAACTTCGGGTAGCGCTCGGAGGCGGCGGAGCAGGAAATGTGCTTAAACGGTATCTGCACCCCGGCGCTCTCAAGCTGGGCGATACCCTCAAGAAAGCGCGCATATTCCTCCTCGTCGCACTCAAGGCTCTCAGGCGCGGAGAAGTGAGAGAACACGCCGTCAACGACTATATCATCGCCCGCCGCGCGCAGCTCCGCGACAAAAGCGCCGAGCTCCTCTCCGGGGACAAAGCCGATGCGGTGCAGTCCCGTATCTACTTTAATATGAATATGCGCGGCCTTACCGACGGCGCGCGCCGCTGCCTGAAGCTCCGTGACAAAGCCGGGGCGGCCGCAGGCGAGCGAGAGCCCGGCCTCGACGGCGGCCTCAAGCTGGAAGGGGAGCGCGGAGTTCATCACAAGGATGCCCTTGCTTATGCCGCCGCGGCGCAGCTCAAGCCCCTCGGACACATGGGACACGGAAAAGCAGCGCACGCAGTCCAGCGGTTCGAGCACACGGGCGATCGGCACAAGGCCGAGGCCGTAAGCGTCGTCCTTGAGCACGGGGATTATCCCCGCGCCGGGCGTAAGCGTGGAAGCGATGCTTGCCATGTTCTCGCGCAGTATCTGCATGTCCACTTCAATATACGAGTTATTCATAGGAATATTCATTTTTAACCGTTCTTTCTCTGAGTCTGTATTTATCTGGCGGAGCGTGAAGCTCGGCTGCCTATTATATCGCAGTATGCCCAACACTGCAAGACGTAATTCACGACCTTTGTTTTATTTACTTGAAATATAGGCTTTTATGAAAGCTTATCCATATCCGTGCTATGCCGCGTCAAAATGTGCTGCTCGGTAACATGCATAAAAACAAAGTATAATTTTTGTTAACTTGAGCAAAATCACCAGTTGACAATATTCGCGTATAGATGTATACTCTGTGCAACTCAAATGAATATATATTTATTTTTGAGCGTTACATGAGAAATTTTAATGAGGAGATAAGAAAAATGAAAAAGATCACTGCACTGCTTCTGGTTCTTACAATGGCAGTCGCTCTGTGCGCCTGCGGTTCCAGCTCCAGCACTCCCGCCGCCGATACCGCGGCATCCGACGCAGCCCCCGCAGCTGAGACCCTCGTCATGGGCACCTCCGCTGACTATGCCCCCTATGAGTTCATGTATCCCGATGCCGACGGCAACATGGTCTACGGCGGTATCGATGTCTCTGTCGCACAGTACGTTGCCGATTACACCGGCAAGGAGCTGAAGGTCGAGAACATGGGCTTTGATTACCTGCTTGCAAGCCTCCAGAAGGGCGACTTCGATATAGTCATCGCCGCCATGGAAGCCACCGAGGAGCGTCTGAACGCTGCCGACTTCTCCGATCCTTACTACACTGACTACCCTGCAATGATCCTCATCAAGGCTGACAAGGCCGATGAATACACCTCTCTTGATTCCTTCTCCGGCAAGGCCGTCGCCGCTCAGACCGCTACCACCAAGGAAGACATCGTCAAGAACGACATGCCGGGCGCTAACCTCGTTTCCCTCCAGGTCGTTACCGATGCTGTCAACCAGCTCGTCAACGATAAGGTCGACGCTGTTGTCCTCGACGGTTCCGTCGCAATGCAGTATGCTGAGTCCAACTCCGACCTCGTCATTGCTGACATCGAGCTCGGCGAAGCTCTTCCCTACTGCATCGCAGTTGCAAAGGGCGACCCCAAGGGCCTGCTCCCCGGCATCAACGAGGCGATCGCTGATATGCTGAAGAACAACAAGGTCGATGAGTTCATCGCTGCTGCTGATTCTCTGTCTGACGTCGCAGTTGAGGTCACCGCAGAGGGCTGATAAAGCCGTCTGAAATGAATCACTGACGATACGGAGCAAAGCCGTAAAAAGGCTTTGCTCCGTTATTTGATTAGTTATCCGTCAAAAAACTGCCTGTGTCGGTTGACATTACGGCATAAACCGTGTTACGATAATATGCCCTGTGGTAAATATATAGATTGAAGGGAAACATCTTTCATGTGGTGGAGCAACCTATTTAAGGACATGAGTCCCGCCAGCTTCTTTAACTTCTCATTCCTGCCGAAGTACGGCGCTTTCTTTGTGCAGGGCGTAGAGTATACGCTGATGCTCGCGATTGTCTCTGTCAGTCTCGCGGTCATCCCCGCGATGCTGCTGGCGCTGATGCGTCTGAGCAGGAACAAAGTCGTCAAGACCATTTCGGGCGCGTACATAGCCGTGTTCCGTTCTACCCCGATGCTCGTGCAGCTGTCTATCATATACTTCGGCCTGTTCGGCGTCATATCGATCCCGCGCGTCACGATACTCGGCTTTGTCGATCTCAGCCGTTTTATCCCCGGCGTCGTCGCGCTCGCGCTCAACAGCTCCGCATACGTCGCGGAGATATTCAGGGCGGGCATCCTCGCCGTGGACGCGGGGCAGATGGAAGCCGCGCGCTCCCTCGGCCTTTCCAAGTGGCAGGGAATGAAGCTTGTCGTGCTGCCTCAGGCGATAAAGAACGTCCTCCCCGCGCTCGCAAACGAGGTCGTCACGATGGTGAAGGAGAGCTCGATCTGCTCTATGCTCGGCATGGCGGAGCTTATGTTCGGCGCAAAGGCTGTTGCCTCCACAACGTATATATCACTCGCGCCCTATACACTTGCGGCGCTTATATACTTCTGCATAAACTATCCCGCTTCCAAGGCTATCGAAGCGGTAGAGAGGAGGATGCGCCGTGGCGACAGGCAGTGAGCTCATCCGCGTAGAGCATATCAAAAAGGAATACGTCGGCGGAACAGTCAAGGCCCTCAACGATTGCAGCCTCAGCGTTGCGCGCGGCGAGGTCGTCGCGATAATCGGCCCTTCCGGATCGGGCAAGTCGACGCTGCTGCGCTGCCTGAACCTGCTGGAGACTCCGACCTCCGGCAAGGTTATCTTTGACGGCGTGGATATTACCGACACCAAGGTCAATCTCGACCTGCACCGCCGCAAGATGGGCATGGTCTTCCAGCACTTTAACCTCTTCCCGAACATGACTGTCAAGAAGAACATCACCCTCGCGCCCGTCACGCTGAAGCTAAAGACTCAGGAGGAGGCCGACAAGCTTGCCATGGAGCTTCTTGAACGCATCGACCTTTCCGACAAGGCCGATACCTATCCCGCCATGCTCTCCGGCGGCCAGAAGCAGCGTATTGCGATAGCCCGCGCGCTCGCGATGGAGCCCGAGGTCATGCTATTTGACGAGCCTACCTCCGCGCTCGACCCTGAGATGGTCGGTGAGGTGCTCGACCTGATGCGCCAGCTTGCGCATAACGGCATGACGATGGTCGTCGTGACGCACGAAATGGGCTTTGCCCGTGAGGTCGCCGACCGCGTGATCTTCATGGACAGCGGCGCTATCGTTGAGGAGAACATCCCGGCGGAGCTGTTTGACCACCCGCAGGAGCCGCGCACTCAGGCGTTCCTTTCCAAGGTGCTTTGAATAATGAAAAAATGCGAGCCGCAATTTGCGGCTCGCATAAATTATATTCTGATCCGTCCCGAAGGGACACATTTATTCCGATTATATCAGGAACGCTCCCAAGGTCAAGCAACGCGCAGTTGCGCAGGGATTTATACGACCAGATTTATAAGCATCCCGCTCACCGCGCCGAGGAGGAACAGCAGCGCGATGACCGTCAGGTTCTCGCGGCGGTCCTTATTCGTGCGCAGCAGCACCAGCAGGCCGATACCGGCGTTTGACAGCAGCCCCGCGAACAGCCCGCCGAGCCCGATGATACCGGAAAGATACGCCTCAGTGATGACAACGGAGACGGAGCAGTTTGGGATAAGCCCGAAGAGTGCGAGCAGCAGCTCGCCGACGACGGGAGTTGCGAACACCGTCGCGCCCAGCCGCTCGATACCGACAAGCTCCAATATTATATTGAGCGCGAAGGTGACGGCGATAAGCATCACGGCGATCTTCACCGTGTGTTTGAGCGCCGAGAGCCACACGCTGCCCTCTTCCTCGTCGCACTCGCAGTGCTCACGCTCGCAGAAGCTGTGGATGTTCTTGTCCCGCGCGAAGAGCCGGCTGCCGAAGGCGTCGACAAGGTAGCCGAGGACAATGCCCATCACCGCCTTTGCCGCGACTATCGCGGCGATCTGCCCGATGTCCGTCGCGCCCTTGCCGTCGGCAAGCGAGGAGAGCATGACCGGCAGCATTTCATCCGAGGTGGCAAAAAATACCGCGAGCATCGTCCCCACGCTTATAGAGCCTGTGGAAAACAGCGTCGCCGCCGCGCCGGATATGCCGCACTGCGGTATCGCGCCGAGGAGCCCCCCGAGCGCAGGCCCTGCCTTGCGGGAGTATGAGTGCAGTATGCCCTCGTCAAGGCGCTTGCTGTTTTCGAGCATTTCCATAAGCAGATATGCGAGGAAGAGAATGGGTATGCTTAGCGCGCCGTCCTTCAATGCGTCAAGCGCGCAGTCGAGTATAAGTTCAGTCAATTCAAAAGTCTCCTGTTTTCAGAAAATCAGTTATAGTATAGTACCCGCTGCAGTCACGTTTGTCAAGACTCGGCGACTTTTTTGCCGGCTTCTATTGAATTAGAATAAGTATTCTGGTATTATTAATTATTAAAAAATATTTGAGAAGAGTAAAATAGATGAAGAAAAAGGACTGGACAATTCCATTTACCAGACCGGCCGTTCCGCATGAGCTTTTATCAGCGGGCTTCACGCCGCTGCTGTCGATGGTGCTGGCGCTGAGGGGGATCAAAACCGCCGCCGAAGCACAGACGCTTATCTCCGGCGGAGAGGAGCTGCTGTGCGACCCCATGCTGATGCTGGACATGGACAAGGCGCACGAGCGCATCCTGCGCGCGATAAGGGACGGGGAGACCGTCGCGGTCTACGGCGACTATGATGTGGACGGCATCACCTCCACCTGCCTTGTCACGGACTATCTGCGCCGCAAGGGGATCAAGTGTGTGCCCTATATCCCCGACCGGAACGAGGAGGGCTACGGGCTCAACTGCGCCGCGCTCGATACGCTCAAGGCGCAGGGCGTAAGCCTTGTCATAACGGTCGACTGCGGCATAACCGCCGTCGAGGAGGCTGCGCACGCCGCGCAGATCGGCGTTGACATGGTCATCACCGACCACCATGAGTGCCGCCCGGACGCACTGCCCGAGGTCACGGCGCTTGTCGACTGCAAGCGCGACGGGGACACATATCCGAATAAGAATCTTGCCGGCGTCGGCGTCGCGCTCAAGCTCGTCTGCGCCTGTGAGGGCGAAAGCTCAAAAATGCTCGAAATGTACGGCGACCTTGCCGCTATCGGCACCGTGGCGGATGTTATGCCCCTCACGGGGGAGAACCGCTTCCTCGTGCGCTACGGGCTTTCCCGCATCGCGAAGGCTCCGCGCCCCGGCATTGCCGCGATGTTCCGCGAATCCGGCACGGACGCCCGCCACCTGACGGCCTCGACCATAGGCTTTTCTCTTGCCCCGCGCCTCAACGCTGCGGGCAGGCTCGGTCAGGCGAGCGTTGCCGCCCGGCTCCTCATGAGCCAGGACGAAAACGAAGCTGCGGCTCTTGCAAAGGAGCTGTGCGAGCTCAACCGCCAGAGACAGAGCATCGAGACGCAAATCTGGCAGGAGGCAAACGATATCATCAAGGACTCCGACCCGCAGGAGCCGATAGTTCTCGCAAGTGACCGCTGGCATCAGGGCGTTATCGGCATTGCCGCGTCAAGGCTTGCCGAGCAGTATTCCCTCCCGGCAATCATAATATGCCTGAACGGCGAGAACGGCAAGGGTTCCTGCCGCAGCTACGGCGGCTTCAACCTCTTTGAAGCGCTCTCGGCCTGCTCCGAGAACTTGACCGGCTTCGGCGGTCATGCGCTCGCCGCGGGGCTGAACATCCGCCGCGACAGGCTCGACAGGTTCCGCGAGGCGCTCGCGGCGTACTACCGCCGTCACCGCCCCGCGCCGCTGCCGGAGGTCTGCTGCGACCTGCTCATAACCGATCCTTCGCTTCTCAGCGTGGAGAACGTCCGTTCGCTCGATATGCTTGAGCCCTACGGCAACGCAAACCCGAAGCCCATCATGTGCATCTGCGGGGCGACGCTTGAATCGGCCTCCGAGGTCGGCGGCGGAAAGCACCTGCGTATGCGCGTGCGCCTCGGTGCTTCGCACTTCGAGTGCATCTTCTTTTCGCACACTGCCCGTCAGCTCGGCATTTCCGAGGGAGACGCGGTCGACCTCGCATTCACGCCGCAGATAAACGAGTTTCGCGGCAATGTCACCGTGCAGCTCGTTACCGCCGCCGTGCGCCGGCACGACCCGACCGCGCTCTGCTCGGCGATACTCGCCGGGGACGAGAGCGTCAACTGGGCGGCGGCAGCCTACTGCCCCGGCCGCGCGGACTTCGTGCGTGTGTGGCGCGCCATGGACAAGGACTTTGCCGTCGGCAAAGATGCCGCGGACGTTATCCATCAGTGTATAGCGGGTATGCCGCCCGAAAAGTTCTGCCTGTGCCTTATGGTGCTCAGGGAGACGGGGCTTCTCAGAAGCGAGGACGGCGGCATATATTCCTCCCGCTGCGCCAGTATCTCCGGCAAGGCCGACCTTGAGGGCACCCACCTTATCCGCGCGCTGCGCGCACTTGCGTAGAGGTTATTTATATGGAACAGGAAAAGATGAAAAACACACAGGTCGACGGCGCCGGTATGCCGGCAGCGGACAATGCCGCGGCGAATGTCGACCCGGACAAGCTGTTTGAGGAGCTTGAGGAGAAGATAAAGAGCAGCGGCCACCCGATGGATCTCGGCCGTATTAAAGCTGCTTACGAGATGGCGCGCGTCGCCCACTCCGGGCAGAAGCGGCGCGATGGCTCGCCTTATGTCACGCACTGCATCGCCGCAGCGGATATCTCCGTTGACATGGGGCTCGACGAGGACTCCATCATCGCCGCGCTCCTGCATGACGTGATCGAGGACACGAACCTCACCCATGAGGACATCGCCCGTCAGTTCGGCTCCGCCGTTGCGGACATCGTCGAGGGCGTCACGAAGCTCAGCCGCGTGCAGTACACCAGCAAAGAGGATGAGCAGATGGAGAACCTGCGCAAGATGCTCATGGCTATGGCCAAGGACATCCGCGTTATCCTCATCAAGATCGCCGACCGCCTGCATAATATGCGCACTATGGCCTACCAGACTGCCGAGAAGCAGCGCGCCAAGTCCCTTGAGACGATGGAGATATACGCGCCCATTGCGCACCGGCTCGGTATGCAGCGCGCCAAGTGGGAGCTGGAGGATCTGTCGCTCCAGTACCTCGACCCCGAGGGCTACAAGGAGATAACCGACGCGCTGGATGCGAAGATGGATGAACTCGAAGCCTTCATGGACAGCGTCAAGGGCAAGATACAGGCGCGGCTCGACTCCGAGGGCGTGGAGGCCACGATCTTCTCCCGCATCAAGCATGTCTACAGCATCTACCGCAAGATGTATTCCCAGCACCTTGACATAAACGGCATCTTCGACCTCTGCGCTTTCCGCGTCATCGTCGATACCATACCTGATTGCTATAACGTCCTCGGCATCATCCATGATATGTTCAAGCCCGTGCCGGGGCGCTTCAAGGACTATATATCCACGCCGAAGCCCAACATGTACCAGAGTGTGCACACTACGGTCATCGGCTCCGAGGGCATCCCGTTCGAGGTGCAGATACGCACCTGGGACATGCACCATACCGCCGAATACGGCATCGCCGCGCACTGGAAGTACAAGATGGGCGAGGGCGCCAACGCCGTCGTGCGCGCGGGGGATGAGGACAAGTTCGCATGGATACGCAGGCTCCTTGAGAGCCAGCAGGAGTCCGACGCGCAGGACTTCTTCCATAACATGAAGATCGACCTCTTTGCCGATGAGGTCTTTGTGTTCTCCCCGAAGGGCGACGTTATAAACCTCCCCGCCGGGGCAACGCCTATCGATTTTGCCTACAGCATTCATTCCGATGTCGGCAACAACATGGTCGGCGCGAAGGTCAACGGCCGCATCGTCACCTATGACTATGTGCTCCAGAACGGCGATATCGTCGAGATACGCACTTCCAAATCCGCGCCTGGCCCCAGCCGCGATTGGCTCAATATCGCAAAGAGCGGCTCCGCGCGCACCAAGATAAAGCAGTGGTACAAGAAGGAGCGGCGCGAGGAGAACGTCATCCGCGGCCGCGAAATGCTCTCCGAGGAGCTGCGGCACAACAACCTCACGCTTGACGATGTGCTTGATGAGAGAGTCATCAGTCCCATCCTCAAGCGCTTGTCCTTCGGCACGGTGGACGATCTCTACGCCGCCATCGGCTACGGCGGTGTTACCGCCACAAGGGTCGCGAACCGTCTGCGCGACGAGGTGCGCAATGTTAAGCCCGACCGTAAGACCGCGCTTGAAAAGATCTCGGAGGCTGCTGAGCGGCGCGTGCAGCAGTCAAAGAAGGAGGGCAAGGCCGTCCATGGCATCCTTGTCGCGGGGCTGAGCAACTGCCTTGTGAAGTTCTCCCGCTGCTGCACGCCTGTGCCGGGGGACGATATCGTCGGCTTCATCACCCGCGGACAGGGCGTGTCCATCCACCGGCGCGACTGCGCCAACTGCCGCCGCCTGCTCTCGCAGCCCGGCAATGATGGCCGCTGCGTCGAGGTCGAGTGGGCAGGCAAAGTGGACGACAGCTATCAGACCACCGTCGTCATCACGGCGAAGGATCGCTCCGGTATCGTGCTGGACATCGCCGCGGTGCTGAACGTGCTCAACGCCAAGGTCCGCACGCTCTCCGCGCGCGATAACGGCGCGGGCACCGCCGTCACCTCCGTGACGCTGGAGGTCAAGGACGCGGCAGAGCTTAAATACGTTATGAACAGGCTCTCCTCGATACAGGGCGTCATATCAGTTGCAAGAAACGGAGATTAATATATGAGAGCAGTTGTTACAAGAGTCACTTCCGCCTCCGTCGAGATAGACGGGGCGGTGCACGGAAAGATCGGTAAGGGCTTTCTCGTGCTCCTCGGTGTGCATCAGGACGATACCGAGGCCGAAGCACTGAAGATCGCCGATAAGATATGCGGCCTGCGCGTGTTTGATGATGCCGACGGGAAGATGAACCTCGCCCCGGCGGACGCGGGCGCGGCGGAGCTGCTGATAGTCAGCCAGTTCACGCTCTTTGCTGACTGCAAGTCCCGCCGTCCCGGCTTCTCAAAGGCCGCGCGGCCGGATAAGGCGATCCCGCTTTATGAGCTTGTCATAAGCCAGTGCCGCGAGCGCGGCTTCAAGGTCGAGACGGGTGTCTTTGCCGCAGATATGCAGGTCGCGTCCGTGAACGACGGACCCATAACTATCATAATAGATACAAAGGAGCTTTGAGCCATGCTTATAAAAACTATCCCCGTAGGCCAGCTTGAGGAAAACTGCTACGTCGTCACGAACGAAGCGACGCTTGAGAGCGTTGTCATCGACCCCGGCGATGAGGCGAACACCATTCTTGATTATCTCGAATCGAACAAGCTCAAGTGCGTCGCCATCATGATTACGCACGGGCACTTTGACCACGTTGGCGCGGTTGATGCCGTCGCTGAGGAGACGGGCGCGATGGTGTACATGAACGAGCTTGACGATGCCAAGCGCCACCAGAACAATCATTCGAGCTACACCCTGCGCGACGGCGGCATATACTACTCTGACGGCGATGTTATTGACGCCGCCGGTCTGAGCTTTCATATCATCGCCACCCCCGGCCATACCCCCGGCGGCGTGACGATACAGGTCGAGGACTGCCTCTTCACCGGGGATACGCTCTTCAAGGGCAGCTGCGGCAGGACAGATCTTGACGGCGGCGATATCGATCAGGAGCTTGCCTCCCTGCGCAAACTATGCTCCCTCCCCGGGGACTATGAGGTCTATCCCGGCCACATGGACAGCACCACGCTTGAGCGGGAGCGCATGTTCAATTACTACTGCCGCAGCGCCATGCAGGGCTGAAAGAAAAAGGCAAAACTCAAATATCTGTGGAAATTGTCTATTGCATTTCCCGGCGGCTTGGCGCATAATCTTCCGGGATTAGACATAAAGGCATAGACATATATAAACGATCAGGAGGTTTCGCTATGAAGCGTTCTACAAAGATCGCACTCATCACGAGCGGCGGCGATTGTCAGGGGCTGAACGCAGCGATCCGCGGCGTCGGCAAATCGCTGTTCCAGCGCATGGACAATGTTGAGATATACGGAATGTATGACGGCTACCGCGGGCTCATCGAGGGCGACTATAAATTCATGGAGCCGCAGGATCTCTCCGGCATCCTCACCGAGGGCGGCACGATCCTCGGTACCTCACGTCAGAATTACGTTCCCGGGAAGGACATTGTGGACGATAACGGCAACAGCGTCATCCCCTCAATGCTCCAGACCTATAACCGCCTCAATCTTGACTGCCTTGTCATCATGGGCGGCAACGGCACACAGAAGAGCGCAAAGCTCATCGCCGACGCGGGCATGAACGTTATCACCCTGCCCAAGACCATCGATAACGATATCTGGGGTACAGACACTACCTTCGGCTTCCAGAGCGCCGTTGACATCGCGACGAACGTCATCGATTATATTCACTCCACCGCAAGCTCTCACAGCCGCATTTTCGTCGTGGAGCTTATGGGGCGCGATGCCGGCTGGCTCACGCTCAATGCCGGTATCGGCAGCGGAGCCGATGTCATTCTCATCCCTGAGATACCCTACGACCTCAACAAGGTCGCCGAGCTTATCGAGGAGCGCAACCGTCAGGGCAAGCGCTATTCTATCATTGCCTGCGCCGAGGGCGCGGTCTCGGTGGACGATATCAAGCTTGACGAGGAGGCCAGCCGCCGCAAGCGCGAGAACAGCAAGCACTCCACCGTCTCCTATGAGATTGCCGACCGGCTCGAAAAGCTCACCGGCAAGGAAGCGCGCGTCACCGTGCCCGGACACTATCAGCGCGGCGGCCCTCCCTGCCCGTATGACAGAGTCCTCGCAACGCAGTTCGGCGTTGCCGCAGCGGACCTTATCATCAATAAGCAGTATGGCCGCATGGTCGCCGTACAGGGCGGGCAGATTGTGTCCATCCCTCTGGAGGACGCGGCCAGCAAGACCAAGTTCCTGCCCGTGGATCACCCGATGATCCAGGTTGCGCGTAAGATGGGCATCAGCCTTGGCGACTGATACATAATAATACAGCACCGCACCGGGTGCAGCCGTTTTTATGACGGCTGCACCCGGGATTTTTTCACGCACTCCATTACTTTATGTGAATTGAATTATGAAAATAAAAATATGTAAATGATATTAAGTAAATTATAATATGTAAATTAAACGTAGAACGAGACGGCTGCATGCAGCCGTCTCGGAAGCTTTTTATTTGTTCTTATCCTTTGATCTGAATATGAGGGATATCACCAGCCCGAAGAATACCGCGGCGCCGAGCCCCGCAGACGCGGCGATGAAGCCGCCGGTCAGCGCGCCAAGAATGCCATCCTCGGCGACGGCCTTCCTCACGCCCTTTGCGATGGCGTTTCCAAAGCCCGTGAGCGGAACGTTCGCACCTGCGCCCGCCCAATCTGCCAGCGGCTGATATATTCCGAGCGCGCCGAGTATCACACCCGCGACGACGTAGCTTGTCAGTATCCGCGCCGGGGTCAGCTTCGTGTAGTCAATGAGCAGCTGCCCGACGACGCACAGCAGCCCGCCGACTGCAAAGGCCTTGAGGTATTGCAGCAGCACATCCATTTATTGCCCCTCCGTTTCAAACGCGACCGCGTGGCATATCCCCGGTATGCTGCACCCCTGCTGGCAGGTCACCGGGGACATGAGCGCCCCCGTCGCCGCAAAGAGCACGCGCTTCCATACTCCGCGCTCCATCGCCGGCAGGATGTGCCCGCCGAGCACCGAGGCGCTGCATCCGCAGCCCGAGCCGCCAGCGTGCACATCCTGCGTTTTGAGGTCGTATATCAGCACGCCGCAGTCCATATAGCGCATGCCGAGCTCGATGCCGTCGCGCCGGAAAAGCTCCTGAAGAATGTCGTGCCCGATAGCGCCGAGGTCACCGGTGAAGATCGCGTCGTAGTAATCGAGCGTGCGTCCGGTGTCCTTAAAATGCGCGTTCAGCGTGTCATAAGCCGCGGGAGCCATCGCCGCGCCCATGTTGTTCGCGTCTGTTATCCCCGCGTCGACTATCCTGCCCGGCGTTACATGGCTTATGCGCAGGCCATACCCACCTTGCGAGAGCATCACGCAGCCGGAGCCTGTGACCGTCCATTGGCTCGTCGGCGTGCGCTGCCCGCCGTATTCGAGCGGGAAGCGGTACTGCCGCTCCGCCGTGCAGAAGTGCGAGCCGGTGAGCGCGGCGGCGGTCTTGAAGCCTCCGCCGTCTATCAGCAGCGCCGCAAGACACAGCGCCTCCGCCATCGTCGAGCATGCCCCGTATAGTCCGAGATATGGCAGGCCGCTGTCCTTGAGCGCAAAGGAGGAGCTGACGCACTGGTTGATCAGATCCCCGCCGAGGACGCATTCCGGCTCGAACGCTGCGCCGCCGGCCTTACCGCGGCATATACCGAAGCATTGGCGCAGCATGCTCGTCTCGGCCTTCTCCCAGCTGTCCTCGGCAAAGTATGAGTCCTGCGATACATAGTCAAAGCAGTCCTTGAGCGGCCCCTCGCCCTCTTTCTTCCCTGCTACCGCGGCTGACGCCGCGACGCGGACATCTGCCGTCAGCTCTATCGTCCTTCCGCCGATCCTTTTCGCCATGCTCCCCCGCCCTTTCAAAGCTTGTTTTATGAGTATTATTTCCGGAACGGGGCAAAAAATGTAAAAATAATTGGCTCAGAGCATAGATAAACGCACATACCTCGCCATTTCAAGCAGAGGTATGTGCGTTTATGATATGCTATTGGCAGTTTGCAGTTATTCGGTTTTCAGCCTATCAGCAGATTGGCCATGGGTATACCGACAGCCACACATATAATTATCTGGACTGTCATAAATATCATTCCCCACTTAAAGACCATGCGGTTATCCGACCAGCCCGCAGAGTAGGCCACGGCAGCGGTAGGCGTAGCAGGAGGTGTAGCCCAGCCGTTCATGGCCGAGGACGTCACAAGGATCGCGACGAGCATGGGACTCAGCACGCCGTCATAGATGTTCATGCACAGCGGGACGGCGACTGCAAACACCACCGAAAGCGCGACGGAATTGGAGCAGAAATTCGTAAGCACGTCTACCACAACTACCATGATAATGACAAATGCGACCGGTGATACGTTCGTGAACGCCGGTGCCATAAGGTCTGACATCCATGCGGAGAGCCCTATATCGGAGTTGCCCATAAATGACCCAAGACCCATTATCGTAGAGATAAAGAGATAGGTCGGCCAATTGACCGCCTTGAGCGCATCGCTCCAATCAAGTATCTTCTCGCCGTCAACATGGACAAAGTTCATGATAAACAGCGCAAGCAGCGGCGGGTAGCAATTGTTTATCTTGGACAGCGCAGGATAGAGCTCTGGCAGAAGGTATTTGCTCAGCCCCGGTACAAGCCAGAGGAAAACGCAGCAGAGATAGATGATCAGCGACCAGCGTTCTTTCTTGGTAAACGGACCGCAGGAATTTGCCATGGTGTCGTAGTCAATGCGCGTGAATACGGAGACGTCCGGCTTCCATACAAAGCGCACGAGCAGGAAAATGACGATCATGGACAGTATAGACACCGGTGTGGTGACAGCGCTGAACGTGAAGAAGTCCATCTCCGCGCCGACGTATGACTCGTAAAGCGAAAAGCCCTGTATCGTCACGGCATGGGATATCGGGTTAGTGCCGTTTGACAGCAGCGCAACCGCGACCGTGCATAGCAGCAGCATTGAAGAAAGGCTTTTGCCCTTTTCTCGGTCAAGCTTGACGCTTTCGAATATGCTTGTAAGTATCGGCAGGAAGATCATGATGCAGGTCGCGGACGAGAGTACCAGGTCAAGGATATAAACCGATGCGAAGTACATCACGATGGTCCACCACGGGCTCTTGCGCGCAAGCTTGTTTGTAAGGAACCACACGGCTATACGCCTTGCGACGCCGCTCTTTGTAAGGCAGGCCGCAAGCATGAAGCAGAAAAGCAAAAATACGGCGGTATTGTTGCCGAATGTCGCCTGAGTCACCCTTGCCGTGCTCAAGCCAGGAACGGTCATCAGCAGCGCGACTATGAGCATGCTTGTCCAGTCAATACCCCAGCTGAGGAAAAGAAGGATCGCAACAACAAGGATGCCAAGTATCTGGAAGCCGGCTGCGGACAGGCCTTCAGGCGGCGGGAGGAGCTTTACGGCGAAAACGACCGCGGCTGCAAGAATGAGTATGCACCATTTGACAGCGGATTGTTCTTTTTTCATTGCTTTCTCCATTAAAAGAGGGCCGGGCGCGGTACCGCCCTGCCCCACTTTTTTTAATCCTTGTCTTTATAACGCTTGTCGTAGTTTGCCTGTATGGCGCGCACGACTTGGGACAGAACATCGCAGGTCGGGGTCGGGACGTTTGCGAGTTTCCCGTAGCGGGAGATCGCGCCGGAGAGAGTGTTGACTTCGGTCTGGCGCTTGTAGATGAGCATGTCCTGAGCCAGAGAAGGATAGTAGTCACCGTAGCTTGCAACAGTCTTCGGAATGTCGCTGACAAGTCCTGTATAGAGGTCGTCGGCAATGCCGAGCGCCTTGGCGCAGTCGCTGGCTTCCTTGAGTATCTGCTTGACAAGTGCGATAGCGTTCTCGTCGTCATGTACCTGCTTCATGGTCAGGCCAAGTACTGCGCAGACAGTGTTGAAGCCGCTGTTGGAAGCTGCCTTTTTCCAGAGCGCGGGACGCACATCGTCGAGATACTCCGGGTTCAGGCCGCCCTTTGCGAAGCAGTCGACTATGTAGCGGCAGCCCTTTGCTGCGATCTCGCCGCCGTAGACGGGGCCGACATACATGTTGATTATTCCCTGAGCGGGCTTGGAATCGCACACGCCGGGGCCTACAAGGACAGTGCCGAGACGGCCGCAGCCGCAGCCGATCTGATTTTCCGGAACGAACTGTGCAAGGTCAAGGTCATTGCCGAGGCCGTTCTGAAGGGAGATAACGGCGGTCTGCGGAGTGATGCAGCATGCCGCGCCCTCAAGAGCGGAGTGGGTGTGGGTGGACTTCACGAGGACGATGAGTATATCGCAGGGGCCTACTTCTTCGGCGGTGTATGCCGTATGGAAGCCGGTGAGATGATGCTCGCCGTTGTGGTCTTTCATGATAAGCCCATTGTCGCGCACCGCGTCCATGTGCGCCTTATATAAATCGATAAGCCAAATATCATCTGCGCCGCCGAGCTTGAGATAGGAGGCAAATACGCTTCCGGTCGCGCCGCAGCCGAGAATACCTATTTTCATAATAACTCCTTTCAGCCTAACTAAAGCCTACAGTATCAGCCGCAAATTGCTATGCCGAGCAGATAGCCGACGGTCATCGTGACGATCGCGTGCATGAGCGCGGTCAGGAGACCCCACTTCATCATCTGGTTGGAATCGACCCAGCCGGAACCGTAGACAACAGCGGCGGTGGGAGATGCGGGAGGTGCGCTCCAGCCGTTATCGGCAGCGCCGGCAACGAGAGCCGCTACGACGAAGGCGCTGATGCGTCCGTCATATACACCGAGAGCGAGCGGCATTGCAACAGCGAGCATGACAGACACCGTAACAGTGTTGGAGCAGAAGCTCGTCATGAGCTCGGTCAGTACGACCATGATCAGCAGGAACATGAAGGGGCTGACGTTGGAGAAGAGCGGGGAGAGCGTGGCGGACATCCATGCGGGAATACCGATATCGGCGTTGCCCATGAAAGAGCCAAGACCCATGATGGAAGCGATGAACATGAAGGAGGGCCAGTTGACGGACTTGACTGCATCGCTCCAGTCGAGGATCTTCTCGCCGTCGACCTTGATGAAGTTCATTATGAACAGTGCAGCCAGCGGGGGCAGGCAGTTATTGATCTTGCCGAAGAAAGAAGCCGCGGAGGGCCAGACATACTTGCTCAGACCCGGCATCATCCACAGAATGACGCATATAATATAGAATATGATGGACCACTTTTCGCGCTTGCTCATGGGGCCGACGCTGCTCTCAAGAGCTTCGTAGTTTATGTTGGAGAGCATGGAGACGTCGGGACGCCAGATATATTTGACCATGAGGACAAAGACTATGCATGCAACGAGCGTCAGCGGGGTCGCGATGGCGCAGTAGGTGAAGAAGTCCATGGCCTCGCCGGTGAAGGATTCATAGAAGGAGAAGCCCTGAAGAATGGTGGCGTGGGAGATGGGGTTCGCGGAGTTGGAGATAAGGCCGGTGACCAGAGTGCCAAGCAGCAGGACGACGGCGATAGGAGCCTTGTCTTCCTTCTTTATGCCGACGCTCTCGAAAATCTCAACAGCGATGGGGAGCATGACAAAGATGGTCGCAGCGGTAGACAGAACGAAGTTGAGAACATAGTTTGCCGCGAAGAACATGATGACCGTCCACCAGGGGCTCTTGCGAGCAAGCTTATTGGTGAGGAACCATATTGCGATACGGCGTGCGGCGCCGCTCTTGGTAAGGCAGGCTGCAAGCATCATGCAGAACAGCAGGAACACAACGGTGTTGTTGCCGAAGGTTGCCTGAGTGACCTTTGCCGCGCTCAGCCCGGGAACGGTCATCAGCGCAAAGACTATCATCATACTGGGGAAGCCTGTGCCCCAGGTAAGGAAGAGGATTATAGCACCGACAAGAATGCCGAGGACCTGGAAGCCGGCCTGGGACAGACCCGCGGGAGGTGTGATCAAGCCTGTCGCAAACATACAAAACAGACCAACGATTAATGCGATCCACTTTCCGGTGGATGTTTTCTGTGATTTCATGTGATTATTTCTCTCCTATTCTCTTTTTTAGAATGCGCGCCAGAACACATTCTTTTCCGTTTACGGTGGACCCTGCCCAAAAGGGTTCGCCATGTTGATTAAACTATACAAAGAGTGTACCATGTGTGTCAAAAAAAATCTGCGCTCTTAGGTTGTGTTTTTTTTGAAATCCAAAATGCATTTTAATGTACCTATAAAAGCTCTGAGTTAATTAGTAGAAAAATTAACAGTATCTCTGCGTTGACAAAATCCAAAATTATTTATATTATACAAATATACAATTTGGCCCCAGTTTAATAAGAATTAAGAATAAAGTAGATACAATACGGAGATGAATGTAATGCCAAGCTCTGCCTCAAAGAAGAGAAAACTTGAACAGATCAAAGAGAAGAATCCTTTCATATCCAGCACGGAGCTTGTCTACCAGCTGATCCTTGACGATATTGTCCAGCACAGACTGAAGCCGGGGCAGAAGCTCAATCAGGAGCAGATAGCAGAAGAGCTCGATATGAGCCGAACTCCTGTCAGGGATGCGCTGAATATGCTTGAGCGGGACGGGTTCCTTTCCAAGGGCGCGCAGGGATACACGGTGTATGTTATAAAGGTTGGTGATTACATGGCGCTTCTTGATTTGCGCATCGCCATCGAAACTCTTGCCACGCGCCTCGCATGCGCCAGAATACGCACCTCCGAGATAAAAAGGATAGCGGAGAATCTTTCGCGTTCTGTAAATATTCTTGAAGATGGCGCACGCAGCGCATGGGATGAGGATTTCAATATTGTGGATCAAAAGCGCTGCGAAGATATCATCCATGCGCTTGGCCTGATGGATCAGGAGTTCCACCGAATGATAATAAACGCGTCCCACAACCGGTACCTTATCGAGACATACGAAAACCTCACGCCTCGGATACACTTTTTCAGATACACCGCAATGGATGTCAACTGCTGTCTGAACATGGTCGACAGGCACAAAATGATATATGACGCCATCACTATGCGCGATGAAAATTTAGCTGAACAGCGCATGCGCACACACCTTCAGCTCACTGTTTCAAGAGCAATGCGTTACTGAGAAAGGCTCAATGTAAAAAACGAAAAGACGAACTTTGCACAGAAAACTGTGCAGGGTTCGTCTTTTTTGCCCAAAACTCGACACGCAATGCCGCCATGCTTTATACTTAATGCACCATAATCGGAAAGCCCAATTCCGAGCCTTGTTCCCGCGGCAGCCAGAAGCCGCGGGACAGGCAGCTATGATAAGGAGTGATAGATTGTACAGAATTTTAGTTATAAACACCGGCTCAACTTCCACGAAAATCGCGGTCTTTGAAGGCGAGGATCAGGTGCTGGACGAAAATATCGAGCACCCGGTAGCCGAACTCAAAAGCTGCGCATCGCTCACGGATCAGTATCCCATCAGATATTCTGCCATCAGAAACTGCCTTGAGCGCAGCGGTCTGCTCGACAAGCACTATGATGCCGTTGCCGCACGTGGAGGTACGTTTGGCTTCGCCGAAGGCGGCGCATACCTCATCGAGGAGAACTTGCTCAATGCGTGCCGCCATCCGGTGACCAATCATCCTTCCAATCTTTCCGCAATACTCGCGGACGAGTTTGCGAAGGCCGCGGGCTGCGATGCCTATATCTATGACGCGGTGTGCGTCAACGAAGTCACGGACATTGCCAGAGTGACCGGTCTCGCGGATGTGAAGCGCCGTCCCTTCTCTCATGTGCTCAATACCCGCGCAACAGCCAGAGACGTTGCAGAAAAGCTGGGACGCAGATACGAGGACATGAACTTCATCGTGGCACACCTCGGCGGCGGCATAAGCATAAACCTTCATAAAAACGGCCGCATCATCGACCTGTGCAGTGACGACGAAGGACCGATGTCCCCCGAACGTGCCGGCAAGCTCAACGGCAAATCGTATGTTGACCTCTGCTACTCCGGAAAATATACCAAAGCAGAGATGATGAAGCACATCAAAGGCGAAGGCGGCCTCGTCTCCCACCTCGGTACGAGCAGTCTCATCCGTGTCGAAGAGATGATAAACGCCGGCGACGAGCATGCGGACTTCATTCTGAGCGCCATGGCGTATCAGATCTCTAAGGAGATCGGCGCGCTGGCGACTGTCGTAGCCGGGAAGGTGGACAGCATCATCCTCACCGGTGGCTGCGCGTACTGCAAGGCTCTGACGGATCGGATAACCGAGAGAGTGTCCTTCCTCGCGCCGGTCACTGTTGTTCCCGGAGCGAAAGAAATGAAGGCTCTTCGCGAGGGAATAACCCGTGTCCTGGACGGGGACGAGAAGTACCACATATACTCGAAAAAATGAGGTAAAAGCTATATGTACTCTGAATTTAACGACATTGTAAAGGCTGCGATCGAGCGCCATCCGAAGCGCACCATCGCTATAGCTGCCGCGGCGGATGACAAAATGATCCACGTTGCCCAGCAGGTCACCGAGCTTGGCCTGTGCGATGTCATAATGGTAGGCGATGAGGACAAGCTCAAAGAGCTTGCCGCGGCTGACAACTTTGATCTGAGCCGCGTCCGCGTTGTTGATGAGAAGGATCCGGAAAAGCTTGGCCTTACCGCGGTCGAGCTTGTGAGCTCCGGCGAAGCGGATGTGCTCGTTAAAGGCAAGCTCAACACAAGCGATTTCCTGCGCGCCGTTCTGAATAAAGAGGTCGGTCTGCGTACCGGGCGTCAGCTCAACGTCATCATGGCTTATGACGTGCCGGGGCAGAAGAAGCTGTTCTTTATTACCGACGGCGGCATGAACATTGCACCGTCGCTTGACGACAAGGTCGAGATCATCAAGAACGCAGTTCCCGTACTGCACAGCATGGGCATAGAGTGCCCGAAGGTGGCGCTCCTTGCCGCAAACGAAAAAGTAAGCACCAAGATGCCCGCGACGACGGATGCGGCAGCTATCGTGGATATGGCCGAACAGGGGCTCCTGCCGAAGGCAATCTACGAAGGCCCCATAGCGTTTGACGTAGCGATGCGTCCGGACGCCGCTGCCGAGAAAAAGATAGACAGCCGTATTTCCGGCGACGTCGATCTTTTCCTTGTGCCGAATATAGAGACCGGCAACTGCCTCGGTAAGGCTATCGGGTATTTTGGCAAGGGTCAGTCGGCAGGGCTTGTCATAGGCGCAAGTAAGCCGGTCGTAATGTCATCGCGCGCCGCGTCTATAACGGGAAAAGTCACCTCAATAGCATGGGCTATTTTGGCCTGCAAATAAGAAAGCGGAGGTAAAAAAATGAGAAAAGCAGTAATCAACCCCGAAAACTGCAAGGCCTGCACCGTATGCATGCAGAACTGCGCAAAAGGGGCAATATCCATGACCGATGAAATAAACAGCAGAGGCTATAAGCATATCAAGGTGGATGAAGCAAAGTGCGTTGGCTGCGGTATATGCTATATCGTATGTCCCGATGCGGTCTTCACCATCGTATCTGAATAAGGAGGCAATGACATGGGCGATATGGTAAAAGGCAACATTGCAATGGCGGAAGCCGCAATGCGCGCCGGCGTTGAGGTGTACGCCGGCTATCCCATCACTCCTTCGACTGAGGTCATGGAGTACCTGTCCGGACGTATGCCGGAGCTTGGAAGACAGTTTATTCAGGCCGAAAGCGAGCTTGCCGCCATCAATATGGTAATGGGCGTTTCCGCCTGCGGCAGACGTGTGCTCACCGCGTCCTCCGGCCCGGGCATCTCCCTCAAGCAGGAAGGCATATCCTACATGGCTCAGATGAATTTCCCCGCCGTAATACTCAACGTTGTCCGTTGGGGCAACGGTCTCGGCGCTCTCAACGGCTCCCAGACGGATTACCACCGCGAGACCCGCGGCGGCGGCAACGGCGACTACCGCAACATCATCCTCTGCCCCAGCACGGTGCAGGAGGGCGTTGACCTCATGGTTGAGGCTTTCGACATTGCAGAGAAGTATCGCTGCATCGTCGAGGTCATGACAGAAAGCGGCCTCGGGCAGATGATGGAGCCCTGCGAGTATCCTGAGTTCCAGCCGATAAAGAAGTGCGAGTGGGGTCTTGACGGTACATATAAGACCCACCGCGGGGACTTCCTCGGCAGAAATCTGAAGAAGGAATCCGACGAATACATGGAAAAGGTTCGCGCCATGCGCGAAAATGAGCAGCGCTGGGAAGCCAAGTATGTTGACGATGCCGAATACGTTTTCGTCGCCTACGGTCTTCCGGGACGTGCTGTCGAGGGCGTTGTAGAGGAGCTGCGCGCCGCCGGTGAAAAGGTGGGCTTTATCCGTCCGATCACCGCATGGCCTTATCCCGAAAAGGCGTTCAAGGAGCTGGCTGAGAAAAACAAGGCTCTGAAGGGGCTTATCTCTGTTGAAACGAACGGCGAAGGCCAGATGGTCGACGACGTCGCCCTCTGCGCAAAGAAGTTCGGAATGAATGTTCCCGTATACGCGCTCCCCTACGTCTGCGATATTCCCAAGGACGCACAGGTCAAAGCAGACTTCGCCAAGATCAAAGCTCACGAGATCAAGGAGGTTTACTGATATGAAGGTAGAGAAAAAGGCTCCAGAGCTTATGAATTATGCCATGTTCTGCGGCGGCTGCGGTCACGGAGTGCTTCTGCGCCTGATCTGCGAATGCCTCGAAGAGTATGGTCTTGATAAGAAGGTCATTGCCGCTATCGGTGTCGGATGCAGCTGCCACCTCAAGAGCGGTATCAACATCGACCTTGTGCAGTCTCCCCACGGCAGAGCCGCTGCGGTCGCCACCGGCATACGCAGAGCCGAGCCGGACAAGTTCGTTTTCACCTACCAGGGTGACGGCGACGCATACAACATCGGTATTGCGGAGACGTTGAATGCGGCATACAGGAACGAGAATATATGTGTGTTCACCATCAACAACGGCAACTTTGGCATGACCGGAGGCCAGATGGCATGGACGACCATGCCCGGTCAGGTGACCGCGACCTCCCCCAACGGCAGAGACACCGACCTGACAGGTATGCCGATCAAGGTTCCCGAGCTCGTTGCTCACAGCTTCCATCCCGCATACGTGGCGAGAGGCGCCGTTACCACTCCGGCTGAGATAAACAAGCTGAAGGGCTATATCAAAAACGCGTTTGAAGCACAGCTCAATCACGAAGGCTACTCCTTGATAGAGGTCATGTGCTCCTGCCCCACCAACTGGCACATGGATCCCATTTCCGCAAAACAGAGACTGGTTGACGAAGTGATCCCGTACTATCAGCTCGGCGAGATAAAGAAGAGAGGGGAATAAACGATGAGAGAACTCGTATTTGCTGGATTCGGCGGTCAGGGCGTTCTCACTGCCGGACTTATCATTTCCCAGATAGCCCTTTACAAAGGCGTCAACGCAACCTGGATGCCCGCTTACGGCGCGGCGCAGCGCGGCGGCACGGCCAACTGCACCGTCCACTACGGTGAAGAGAAGATAACTAATCCCGGCCAGCAGGCTCCCGATCTGGTGCTGGCAATGAACACCCCGTCGTTCAAGAAGTTTGTCAGCATCGTCAAGCCGGGCGGGACTATACTCGTCAACGCGGATATGATGACCGAGGACACAAATGTCCGCGACGATATCAACGTGGTCTCCATCCACTGCAACCAGATCGCCGACGAAGTTAAGAACCCGAAGGGCGCAAACATCGTCATGATCGGCGCCATCATCAAGATCCTCGGCGACTTCAGCCATGACGAGGGTGTTGACGGCATGAACGACATGTTCCGCAAAAAGGGCAAGAGCAAATTTGAAGCCAAGAATGTAGCAGCGTTTGAAGCCGGCTACAATGCGATTTGAGGTGTGACATGTACCTTAGCTTTGAACAAGAGGTCAAGCTCTGCAAGGCTTTGCTTCAGGCAAAGGGCATGAATGACACTGACGCTGAGATCCTTGCCGACTCCGTGGCATATTCGGATTTCACCGGTATATATTCCCACGGCCTTTCGCGCTTTGCAAATTACCTCAAGCGCTTTGCAAACGGGGCATACACCGTGAATGCGGAGCTTACCATGGTCAGCGATACCGGCTCTACGGCGGTGTTTGACTGCGACGATGGCTGCGGTGTGATTGCGGCGTCTCATGTGTACGAGAAGATGAAAGAGCGCGCACGCGAGCACGGTATCGTGATCGCGGCCGGACGCCGCGCGTCCAACATCGGCTGCGGCGCATACTTCGGCCGTAAGGCCGCGGCTGATGATCTCATCATGCTCCTGTGCTGCAACACCACCCGCTGCGTGGCTCCGTTCGGCGGTGCGGACAGCGTGCTCGGCACGAATCCCATTATTGTCTGCGCTCCTGCAAATGAAGAGCGTCCGCTGCTGCTGGATATTTCCACAACAAACGTTGCCTTCGGCAAGGTTCAGGCGTATGCCCGCGAGGGCAAAGAGCTCCCGGCAGGCTGGGCGCTGGATGCAAACGGCAAGCCCACGACCAACGCTAAGGAAGCCAAGACCGTTCTTCCCATTGCAGGACCTAAGGGCTACGGACTGGCCGTCATGATAGAAATGTTCGCCGCGCTTCTGCCCGGTGCAGGCTACGGCAGTTCTGTCGGCTTTGCAAGTAAGGGGCAGCATGAGAATACCGGCTTTGCCATGATTCTCATCGATCCGTCAAAGTTCATGCCGATAGACATGTTCAAGGGAAGCGTTGACGAGTATATCCGTTCTATCAAGGCCGGGCGCAAGGCTGAGAACGTCAAGGAGATCCTGATGCCGGGCGAGCTTGAAATGCGTCGTCAGGACGAGTTCATCAAGACCGGTTACGAGGTAAGCCCCGCTCTCGAAAGCGAGCTTCTGGGCTATGCCGTCGAGTTCGGTATAGCCGAGGCAGGCACGGAATTTGCCGCTCTTGTGTCCACGCTCTGATACCGCGCTCTCCCCTGTTTTGAAACGCTGTTTTATATTGTCGGTGCGTTGCCGATGGTGATCGCTTTTGTACTGCTCATCTCCAAAAAGCTCATAAATACCAAGAAGCGATCTTCCTATCACAGCGTCAAGGCAAACTCCGTCGATGGAATCATGCGGTCTGGGACCGCAAAAGATCTGCCGACCGAGTGAACCCCAAAATTACATTGACCGCCGGGCGATTAAGCCCGGCGGTCTTCTTCATTCAGGCGCATTCAGCACAGATTCTGCCGGACAGCAGACAAGCGTGTTCATCATATTACATATATTTCATGCCCGATATCCATACAAAATGCCAAATATGTGTTTCAAAACATTTTGAGCTATATAACAATGTTGACTTTGCAGAAAAAAAGCATATAATATTTACATATACAACTGGTATATGCCAGTAGGATTATACCACATGTACCCGCTCGGTCAAAAGGACGGTATACATATGACAGAACCCGCGGCTCAGCCGCTGTACAAATACATAAAGGATGATATAGTCCGGCAGATAAAGGATGGCGTATATAAGCCGGATCAGTGTCTCCCGTCAGAGCGCGATTTCTGCCTCATCTACGGCACAACGCGTATGACCGTGCGCCACGCGCTCAACGACTTGGAGGTCGAGGGCGTTGTGTACAGGCTTCAGGGCAAGGGCACATTTGTGACCGGGGCAAAGCTCGTGCAGCCGCTGATGCAGGTGACGGGCTTTACGGAGGACATGCAGCGCCGCGGGAAGATCCCCAGCTCCCGGCTGCTCTACGCCGGTGTCCAGAAGGCGAATCATGTCATTGCCAGCGACCTTGGCATTGGTCTTGGGCAGGATTATATACTCATCCGCCGCCTGCGCTTTGCCGACGGTGTGCCGCTGGCGATAGAGGAGACGGCGCTGAGCTATCATCTGTGCAGCTCCCTGCTGGATGACGATATCGCTCACGGCTCGATATACGGGCGGCTCAGACAGATGGGTATAAAGCTCATCACGGGAGAGCAGTATATGGAAGCCACGCTCGCCGACAGCGAACAGGCGGAGCTTCTGCAGATCGAGCGCGGCGCCGCGGTCATGCACATTGAGCGGCATGTCTGCTCTGAGCAGGGCATACCCGTTGAGGCCACATATTCCACCTACCGCGGCGACCAGTACCGCTTCTTCGTGAACTTTGACAGCACCCTCCGCTGATTTTTGACTGCGGTCTTTACCTGTGCCATGTGCCGGGTTTTAAGATAAATTTTTAATAAGGAGAATACTTAATGAAAAAGATCATCGCAATGCTCCTCGCTCTCTGCATGGTATTTGCTCTCTGCGCCTGCGGTCAGCCTGCCGCACCCGCTGTCGATCAGCCCGCTGCAGCCGGGGACGCCCCTGCGGCTGAGGATGCCGCACCTGCAGAAGACACCGTTACCGTTATGGTCCCGCCCGTGTCCTCCACCTATCAGGACGATATAGACACCTGGGCAGCCGAGTTCACCGCAATGTACCCCAACATCAAGATCGAAGTTATCAAGACCTCTTGGGACGATCATAACGATAAGCTCAGCACCATGGCAAATGCCGGTGAAGCTCCCGACATCGCTGAGATATCCTACTCCAACATCGGCCAGTATGTCGACCTCGGCCTCGGTGTTGACATCTCTGCATACATGGATGCCGACAGACTTGCCGACTATGACCAGAACGCCATGGACTACATGTCCATTGAGAACACTCCCTACGGTCTTCCTCTCTACATAACCATTCAGTCCATCGGCGGCAACCGTGAAATGCTTGAAGCTGCCGGCGCTGACATCGCAAAGATCCAGTCCGAGGGCTGGACCTACGAAGAGTTCCTTGAGATCCTCAAGGCCGGCACCACCTCCGATTGCTTCGGCTTCGCGTTCGCTAACTCCGGCGTCACCGCCTCCGACGTTCCCAACATCATGGGCGTCATGGCAGGGCTCACCAACGCCTTCACGCCTGAGCTGAAGTACGCCTTCACCTCTGAGAATATGCTCAACCTCCTCAACGCCATTGAGGAAATGACCAAGGCCGGCTACATGCCCAACTACGCAATCGAGGCCGGTCAGCGCATGGTCATGTGTCAGCAGGGCAAGACCATGATCTTCGGCAAGGCAATGCCCCTTTTCGAGAACAACATCAACAAGAATAACGCCGCTCTCGAAGCCAATGACGGCACCGCCGTTGAAAACTCCATCCCCCTGAGCTACGTCTTCCTCCCCATGCCCACCATGGACGGCGTGACTGAGTCCTGCTTCGGCACGGTCGACGGTCTCATCGCCCTGCGCAATAACAACACCACTGACGAGCACCTCAAGAACGTCTGCCTCGTCATGGATTACCTCTGCTCCGGCGAGCGTGTCGCCGCTGTTGACTCCACCCTGCTCCTCGACCCCGTCTGTCAGACCGGCCGCGACGCTTTTGTGAGTCCCGAGGGCATTGATGAGGG